>JBHIBM010000329.1:0-2611 GCA_046759085.1 Candidatus Zixiibacteriota bacterium | reverse complement strand
GGGGGTACCATGTTATTCCCCATCCCTCTTCACGGAGCCAGAAATCCCCTCGAACGTATGAGACAGGGCAGAGGAGACAGGGAACAGGTTATGCCACCTTCATCAGCAAATTCAATCGAAACCCTCAACCCCTATCTACGACCTACTGCCTACTACTCACCACTAACCACTCACCACTCACCAATAACGACTAACCTCCCGTCGAAATCTCATATCTCTCTAAAAGCTCATACAGCGTGGTGCGGGAGATCCCCAGCTCTCTTGCAGTTTTCGAGAGGTTGCCGCTATTTCTGTCGATCGTCTGTCTGATGAAGGGGGCTTCCGCCTGGCTCCGGAACTGGCTCAGTGTCTTTGGTTGAAGCTGCTGTGGGGAGACTTCAAATCCCAGATCCTCGGCGGTGATTCTGTTGGCGTCGGAGAGGATCACCCCCTTCTGGATTCTGTTCTCAAGCTCCCGGACGTTCCCCGGCCAGGGGTCGTGCCGGATCCGCTGCAGGGCCTGGGGAGTGAATTTCACCTTTCTTTTTTGGTGCTTCTCGGAGAAGAGTTCCAGGAAATGTTGAGCCAGAAGGTAGATATCATCCCCCCGATCTCTCAGGGGAGGCAGCTCGATTGAGACCACCGACAATCGATAATATAAGTCTTCGCGGAATTTACCGACTGAGATCCCCTCCTTTAGGTTCTGATTGGTGGCGGCGATGATGCGGACATCCAGTTCCTTGAGCTGGGTGCCGCCTAATCTTTCGATCTTTCGGTCCTGGAGGAAACGGAGGAGTTTGACCTGCAGAGAGGCGGGAAGCTCTCCGATCTCGTCTAAGAAGACGGTGCCCCCATCTGCCTGTTCGAACTTTCCAATCTTATCGCGGTGGGCGCCGGTGAAGGCCCCCCTGGTGTGGCCGAAAAGCTCCGATTCTAACAGGGTCTCCGGAATTGCCCCGCAGTTTATGGGAATGAAGGGAGCCTCCTCTCTGGGGCTTTCTCGATGGATGGCCTTTGCCACCAGCTCTTTTCCGGTGCCCGAGGGACCCGTCAAGAGCACCGTCACCTCCGTGGGAGCGACCAACTCCACCAACCGGAAGACTTTTCTCATCGGCTCGGAGTTGCCCAATAGCTCCGGAAATCTGGAGCCTTCGGAGAGTTTCCTTGTCAACTCTTGGTTCTCTCTCTCCAGACTCTGGAGGTGTAAAGCTCGGGCGATGATGACCTTCAGCTCCTCTAACTCGATCGGTTTGGAGTAGAAATCATAGGCTCCCAGGCGCACCGCCTCCAAGGCGCACTCCTTCTCCCCCACCCCGGTCACCATTATAACTTTCACGAAGGGGTTAACTCTCAAGGCCTCCTTGAGCAACACGAAGCCGCCGCGGTCCTCGGCTCTTTGAGATAGGGCCACATCCAGGAGGGCGACATTCGGGGAGCCGTTTTTGAGCGCCTCCAGACCACTTTTGCCATCGGAGGCGGTGGAGACCTCGTATTCTCCAGAGAGGGCCAGCTTTAGCTGGGAGGTGATTCCGGGATCGTCGTCGACGATCAATATTTTGCTCTTTGCAGCCATAGTTTTCAGCCGGAGGGGACCTCGTCCCGGGCCGCTGCGACCGGAACCTCCCCGCCTTCCTTTTCGGAAACCAGAGGAGAAACTCCGTTCCCCGATGGGGGCTGCTTCGAACTTCCATCTTCCCGCCGAAACTCTCAAGTAGCTTTCTGCACTGATAAAGGCCGATCCCCAGGCCACGCCTCTTGGTGCTCTGAAACGGTCTGAAGAGCCGGTTTCTGATGAACTCCTCCGACATTCCTGCTCCGCTGTCTCTTACTGACAGCTTCACCTTGCCCCCCTCGGCGAAAACCGACAGGCCAAGCTCTCCTCCCGAGGGCATCGACTCGTAAGCGTTGACGATGAGGTTATGGATGACCCTCTCCATCATCTCGGGATCGACCTCGACCACCACCGGGGAGGAGAAGTTTCTCTTCACCATCACCCCACCATCGTTGTGACTTTCGGTCTGGCTCAGCACCGCCTCAATTATCGGAACCAGGTCAACCCTTCGGAGGCGAGGTTTCGTCTCCCCCAGATCGGTGGAAAGTCTGTGAATGAGAGCCTTCATTCTATCGCTCACGGTTTTGATGGAATCGATCCCCTTCAGATAGGCCTCCGGGTCGGAGGCCAGCTTGGAGGCGTTGCTAACCAAGAGGGAGAGGGTGGAGACCGCGCTCTTGAGGTCATGGAGGACGAAGGAGGCCATCTGGTGAAAGGACTCCAACTTCTCCGATTCTGAGAGCCTCTCCCAGGTGAGGCTCTGCAGGGTGGCGACCGCGATCTGCCTGCAGGAGGTGTCCAAGAGCGACAGATCCTCGAAGGAGTAATCCTTCCCGTCCTTTTTTCTCCCCAGAAATACCAGGCCCAGCAACTGGCCTGCGACCAGAAGGGGAGAGAGCACCGCTGGGGCAGACTCCTGGTCGAATCCGATCTCATCAGGGAGGTTTGGACTGAGGACCGCCTTCCCGTGACGAAAAATCCAATCGATTGCAACGGGACTGACAGGTAAATCTAAAGCAGGCCGGGTTTCGCCCCGGCTGGCCCCAAGCTTCAGCTCCCCCTCCTTCAAGAGGTAAAATG
>JBHIBM010000328.1:0-2626 GCA_046759085.1 Candidatus Zixiibacteriota bacterium | reverse complement strand
CGTTACCGCCTCCGACCTCCTCAACGTGGACCGTGAAGGAGGAAGGTCCGGTGGGCAATGTAGAAGGATGAGAGACGTCCAAGCTCTTTGGATCCTCAGTCCAGATCGGAAGCTCGGGGTCACCCAACAGCGTCAGGGTGGTGAAGATAAACTGGTAGGTACTGTTCGACGTCGGCCCGTCGTTCTTGTGGTCGGAGAAGCACTTGCCCAGCTTGTATTCGTTGGCACCATCGAAAACCGACCGGAAGAAGTAACGCTCGTAGAGCAGGGAGTAAGTGTCCGGATTATAGGGAGTGTACCAGCCGTAGTGAGAGTTGCCGACAGCAGCCACACCGCCTCCGTTGGTGTTTCGTACATAGTGCTCGAGGATACAGACGCTGACAGGGTACTCGCCCGCATGGCAGCCACCGGTGTATAAGATGCCCTGCCTGTCACCGTTGTATAGCCCGTCCATATCGCCGTTGTCCAGGCCCCATCCGTGGTTATTGGAGCCGGTGCCCATGAAATACTCGTTGGAGTGGTCCATATGAGCGAGCAGGTTCTGGCCGGCGTTCATGCCGCTTAAGACGTTGGTCCTGTGGTTCCCGGAGTGGCTGTCGTACACCTTGGTCACACTCCAGGTATAGGGAATGATGATATCAATGTTCTCCATCAAACCCTCGCCCTCTCCGCTGCCACTGCGGTTGAGATCAAAGCCGAACAGCTCGGCCTTTTCGGCGTAGTTGGTGAGGGGCGGATCCTGTTCGTAGGTGAAGACCTTGTCGATGAAGGTGCTGATGTGGGAAGTGCCGGTCACCGAGGCACGGCCCACGTGGACCTCACAGGTCCAGTCCCCATCGTAGTCTGAATAGTAGGTGTCGTTGGGAACATTGTAACCACCTACATATTTGGTGTGATAGGGAATGGTCCCGGTGTCGCCGCCCAGGAGGAAGTAAGTCGCTCCCCAGGTGTTGTGGGCGTCGATGACAAAGTCCTGTATCTTGTCGACATTTGACCCACCGTAGCCGCCCTGGTAATAGATCCAGTAGGTGGTGACGATGTTCGCCGCCATCCCCTTTTGGGTCTTCCAGTCCGCTAAGGGCTGGAAATCATCGACCCAGTCGTCATCAGTTATGATGACGTAGTCGTAATCGCCCGGCGGCACACCGGTCGAGAAGGGCACCTCACCCGCTACCAGCTCCACCTCCTCAGGATTGATGACCATGTTCCTGAGGGTCTGCTCATACATCTTCCTGCCGTTTTCCGAAATGGATGCAGACAGATAATCACCGCACTCATAGCCGCCGACACCTTCGATGACGAAGCTGATGGAGGTATAAAGGGTGAGCTTACCTTCGGCAGGAGCATATTGTACCGGATTGACGCGAATGACGGCCATCCCCTGACCCGCCAAATCGGTCTGACGGAGGAATTCGACTAAATTTGCAGGATAGGGTTCGGTGGATCCGTAAACCGCTTGGTCGGGTTCGACAAAATCTGCCTCTGCGTTCAAGGAGCCAACCTTTCTGGGTGGCTGCGTGGGAAAGATATTATACTTGCCACTGACCTGCTCGCTAGTTGTGGACAAAACACGCACCGTCTGTGCCGCCATCCCCACCGGCAGCGCCACCATCACCTCTTTTGAGGGTAGATCGGGCATTCCGGCTTCGCTGAGGCCATAGCACTCCTTCAGTCTTACAACATCGTACACCTTAAGTTTGGTCAGCGAGAGATCCCCACTGCTGAACTGCATTGTTTGCACAGAGCTGACCTCTGCAAGCAGGGCCGACGGCATCATCAAAAACGTGGTCAATACCGCCAAGAGCACCAATTTGCTCCAATTATTCCTGTTCATAATCCACCTCGATAGTCTGAATAAGATTCCAATTATGAAGATTCACGTTAACTCCTTCCAAATCTTTTTGCTTAGCCTTTCTTGCGCGGCAGCACCTCCTTCACTTCTGATCTGGTTTGCAGAGAGTTGGTTAATACTCTAGGTGACAAGTAAACTGTCATTGACCTCCTCGGGATTCTACCGGTTTTTCTCTATTTGTCTACCTTTTCTACCGAAGATATGGTACTGGGCAAAATTTTCCCTGACGGATCGAACTGAGGCTCAAAAGCCAGAAGGAACAGAGGCCGAGCCGTTATGGTCTATCCTGACCCCCGCTTGCGATCTTATCACACCCATTAATATAGCAATCCCTCCCCTGATGTCAATAAGAAACTGGCAAACAGAAATCCAGTCTTGTGTGTAGAGTTAATCTGAAAGGTTGCGGCCAGACAAACTTCCTCAGACTTCACTCTGTAGAGCCTAAAGTGACAAAAAAAGCGGCCGGGGTGAGCCCGACCGTTGTTGGTTTTCTGCGCAGTGCAGATTATTTGACCAGCATCATCCTCTGGGTCTCGGTAAAATCACCAGCAGTCAGCTTGTAGAAATAGATGCCGGAGGAAACCTCTCTGGCATCCCAGATGACCGACCTGTATCCTGTCTGCTGTTTGCTGTCTACTAATCTTGCTACCCTGTCACCGAGAAGGTTGTAGATGTCCAGTTTGACGAAAGCATCAACAGGCAACTGATAATTGATAATCGTGGAGGTGTTGAACGGGTTAGGATAGTTGCTGAGGTGGAAGTTGCCCGGCAGAA
>JBHIBM010000327.1:0-2628 GCA_046759085.1 Candidatus Zixiibacteriota bacterium | reverse complement strand
AAGAGACCGGACCCAGAAGGGTGGTCGTCGCTCAGGCCGAAGAGGAAGAGGTTCTGCTGGCCCTGGCGGAGGCGGTCACAGAACAGATCGCTCAGGGGATTCTGGTGGGCGATCTGGAGAGAATTCGGGTCATCTGCGGACGTAACCACATCAAACCCGACAACTTCACCATTATCGACAGCGACGACGGCTACGACTCCGCGCTCAGGTATTGTCAACTGATCCGGGAGGGGAAGGCGGAGGTGATGATGAAGGGGACAGTGCCAACCAAAGACTTCATGCGAGCCATACTCGATAAGGAGCAGGGCCTTGCCACCGGCGGACTATTAAGCCATGTAGCGGTCTTCGAACTGAAAAACTATCCGAAGCTGCTCTTGATCACCGACGCCGCCGTCAATATCGCTCCCTCTCTCTTAGAAAAAGTCCAAATCCTAAAGAACGCAGTCGAGGTCGCTCATTCGCTGAGGATTGAGACTCCCCGGGTGGGTTGCGTGGCCCCGGTCGAGTTTGTCAATCCGGAGAAGATGCCCAGCACCGTGGAGGCCGCCTGTCTCACGATGATGAACAGAAGAGGACAGATTCGAGGCTGCATCGTCGATGGTCCCCTGGCGCTGGACAACATCATCTCGAAAGAGGCCGCCAGCACAAAGGGGATAGAAAGCGATATTCCCGGAGAGGCGGACATGATTTTGGTTCCCGAGATTGAGAGCGGCAACATCCTTTATAAGAGTCTGACGATATTCGCGGGGGCTAAGTGTGCTTCCATCCTGGTGGGTGCCAAAGCTCCGGTTGTGCTCACCAGCCGTTCCGACAGTCACGAGACCAAGCTGATGTCGATTGCCCTGGCAGCCGTCAGTGTGAAGTGATTATCGGCTTGCGTTTTATCCTCCCCGCTCATATATTGCGAAGGCAAATCGTGACATTTAGTCATCGAATGTCGCTCTGAGAGTTGATATAGAAAATCTCTCCTGAGGAGGAATTATGCCGTTCAAAGAGGTCGGAAAAATATGGATGGACGGGAAACTGGTCGACTGGAAGGAGGCCAAAATCCACGTCCTCTCCCACGTAGTTCACTACGGGAGCAGTGTCTTCGAGGGTTTCCGTTCCTACAAGAACAAGAAAGGGTCGGCGATATTTCGGCTTCAAGCTCATACCGACCGGCTCTTCAACTCCGCTAAGATCTACCGGATGAAGATCCCCTTCACCAAGGAGGAGATCAACAACGCCATAATCGAGCTGATGAAAACCAACCAGCTGGAGGAATGCTACATCCGGCCGGTGGTCTATCGGGGTTATGCGGAACTGGGGGTGGACCCCCGCCCCTGCCCGGTTAATGTCACCATTGCGGTCTGGTATTGGGGAGCCTATCTAGGTCCGGAGGCTTTAGAGAAGGGGGTTTCGGTCTGTGTCTCCTCCTGGAATCGGATGGCTCCTAACACCTTTCCGGCCATGGCCAAGTCCGGCGCCAACTATATGAACTCTCAGTTGGTGAAACTGGAGGCCTTGGCTCACGGTTATGTGGAGGGGATCGCCTTAGATGTTTACGGCCACGTCTCCGAGGGCTCCGGCGAAAACATCTTCATCATCAGAGACAAAACCCTGATCACCCCACCATTCGGGGCCTCGATTCTACCGGGAATAACCAGAAACACCGTCATCACCCTGGCTCATGAACTGGGAATAAAGGTTATCGAACAGCACATCCCCCGGGAGTCTCTGTATATCGCCGAGGAGGTCTTCTTCACCGGCAGCGCCGCCGAGATAACCCCCATCTCCTCCATCGACGGGGTGCAGGTCGGAGCCGGCCAACGGGGGCCCATAACCAAGCAGTTGCAGGACAAATTCTTTGGGGTCGTCTCCGGAGAGCAAGAGGACAAGTGGGGTTGGCTGACCTACGTCGATGTCGGGAAAAAAGAGGCCGCCTATCAGAGAGTCTGAGAGATGAAAGTAGCCATCGGCGCCGACCACAAAGGGTTCGAGTTCAAGGAGAGGATTAAGGAATTCCTTAAGGGGGAAGGCAAAGAGGTCACCGACTTCGGCACCGACTCGGAGGAATCCTGCGACTATCCCGACTACGGACTGAAACTCGCCGAAGCCGTCGCCAGGGGCGAGTTCGACCGGGGAATCTTAGTCTGCTGGACTGGCAACGGCATGAACATGAGCGCCAATAAGGTCAAGGGGATTCGCTCCGCTCTGTGTCTGAATCCGGAGCTGGCGGTCTTCGCCAGGCAACACAACGATGCCAACGTTTTGACCCTGGCCTCCAAATTCACCCCGTTGAAGCAAGCTCTTGAAATCGTGAAAGCCTTTTTCTCATCTCAGTTCGAAGGCGGACGGCACTCAAGAAGGGTGAACAAGATCGTGGAATATGAGCGAAGGACTTCCTCAGAGCAGGGTCAATTATAAGAAAAAGGGCACCAAGCGTTGTCGCTCATAATCGGAGCTTAGCCTTGATCGGTTCTTCTGTGGTCAACACTCTCGGCCACACTTTCTTTATCGAGGGGCGTTCGGGACTCGGTATAGTCAACTGAGAAGCACACGACACTTGGAACCAGATGAAGAAAATCGACAACGCGGGAACACTTCCAAGAATAGTTCAATTAGGATACCTGTCGGATGATTGGAGAT
>JBHIBM010000326.1:0-2629 GCA_046759085.1 Candidatus Zixiibacteriota bacterium | reverse complement strand
TTGGTTGGCACACAATATAGTTATTGACATACTCTTTAGGGACAGGTATTTTCGTGGAAACCAATGATCATCTTCGAGGACATATCCATTTTCGCTTTTTCTTTTCTCCTCATCATAGGTGGCCTCTCCTTTTGCCAATCGCCGGGCGGAAAACATACGGAATCTACCAAGGGAGGAGAAAAGACGGAAACGGATATTTACACCACCAGACGCCTGGAAATGGTGGAGGAGCAGATAGTCGCAAGGGGTGTCAAAGACAGCCTCACCCTGAAAAGTATGCGCAAGGTCACCCGGCACCTTTTCGTCCCGGAAAACCTGCGCCGGTACGCATACTACGACGAACCTCTCCCCATTGGAGAAGACCAGACTATCTCCCAGCCATACATTGTTGCCATTATGACCGAGCTTCTGCAGTTGAAGGGGGGAGAGAAGGTGTTGGAGATCGGCACCGGCAGCGGTTACCAGGCGGCAGTTTTAGCCGAGATCGCGGCGGAGGTTTACACCATCGAGATAGTCGACCTTCTGTGTGAAAGAGCAAGGGAGTTGTTGGAGGAGATGGGCTATGAAAATATCCTCGTCCGCTGCGCCGATGGTTACCAAGGCTGGCCGGAGGCGGCTCCTTTCGATGCCGTGATCGTGACCGCCGCCCCCGACCACATCCCCAAACCCCTGGTGGAGCAACTGAAAATCGGGGGGCGGTTGGTCCTTCCGGTGGGGGATGGCTATCAGGAGCTGGTCCGTATCACCAAGACCAAATCGGGAATCAAAAGGGAGAATATCATTCCGGTGCGGTTCGTCCCCATGACCGGGGAAGCCGAGAGGCGATAGAGTATTTCAAATCTCAAGGAGAAACCACAATGTTCCTTTCCAATAAGAACTGGACCATGAGGCTTGCTTTTCTCTTTCTCGTCTTTTCGTTACTCTGTTGCAGTTGTATTACCACCCGGGTGGACACGAACTTCCGCACCGAAATCGACAAAGAGGGAAACCTCCGGCGGATCATTGAGTTTGCGGTCTACCGCTTCGACACCGAAGCCGAGAAAGGCCCCACCACCCAGCTTGCCATCAGCTCCGAGGAGGCGTTGGACTACCTCTCCGAGAATTATCTTTTGCCCGACTCCAGAGAGTGGAACATCACCTTTGAGCTCATCGATTCTGTCTACTATTTCCGTGCCGATAGAGAGTTTTCGTATCCCGAAGGAGGGTTCTCGGACTACCTCAGGTATGCTCCCGACGATGACGGGGAATCGAAAAACCGGGTGGAGTTCTCACGTCGAAGGAGGTTTTTGTCCACCACTTACACCTACAAGGAGGTTTTCACCGATATCATCGACGCAGAAAAGGCCTTGGCGGAGGTAACAACTGGCATCGACAGTCTGAAGCAGGCCATCATCTCCGGTATGTCCAAGGAGCTTGGAGGAAACAAAAAGACCGCACAGGAATTTGCCGCTGCAGTTGAAGAGCATTACTGTAAGCCCCTGCTTCAGCTTTTCGAGACCCTCTATTACAATCCCACAGAATTCGATTCTGCAGAGGCAGTCTACAAGAGAGAAACTGAGAACCTGCAAGATAAGCTGGTCGAACTCTATCGCCAGGGGGGAGCCAGTCCGGTGGCGGTGCTGGCCTTTCGCAAGAAGCTCGATTCGCTCTTATCCGAGGAGCAAAAACAGTTCGAAGACTACTTAGAGCGAAGGGGAGTGGTCCTTTTCGGGGCCTACGGCTATGATTTCGAGAACCTCTTCAATTTCAGATGCGAAGTCCTGATGCCAGCGGCGGTGGTCGCCACCAATGCCTCGGTGAAAGATGGCAACCTTCTCAGCTGGGAATTTGACAACTTGGATTTCTGGGGGAAAGAGTTTTCCCTCTATGCCGAAAGCCGAGAGTTGCATTGGTTCAGGATCATTATCGTGACCCTGGGAGCTGTAGTTATCATTGGACTGGTTGTTTTCATTATTTTGAGGAGACCGAAGAGGGGGAAGCCACCTACACCCTCAGAGACCAGTGTTTAATTGCGTAACATTATGACCGCGTTTTCGTAGGAATACTTGGAGATAGTGCTGAGTTATACTTGAAATAACGGGGAGGAATGATGGCAAGAAAACTATACCGTTCTCGCGCCGACTCCATGATCGGCGGGGTCTGTGGAGGTCTGGCGGAATACTTCGACATCGATCCTGCAATTGTCCGTTTAGCGGCGGTGCTTCTGGTCTTCGCCGGGGGGGCGGCAATTATCGCTTACATCATAGCCTGGATAATAATCCCTCAAAAACCTTTTGCCCTCGAAGAGGAAGCCCAAGCCGAAGGTGAAGAGGGGGTGGTCTCCTCACCAGCAGAGGAAAGGCTGGGGAAGGTAACCGAGAAGATCGACCAGAAACTGGAAGCTCTGCACCGGGATGAACCGGGGAAGGGGAAATTGTGGGTAGGTGTCGTCCTGCTGGTTCTGGGGATCATATTCCTGCTCAACAACATCTACATCTGGTCCTGGTTCAATTTCGACCGACTCTGGCCCATCGCCTTGATCATTATCGGAATTGTAGTCTTGTCGAAGAGCTTCTCTAAACAGGCCTGAGATGAGCGCCAAAATAGTCCGCAGAGGTGTCTTTCTGATCGGCATCGGGTCGGTTCTGCT
>JBHIBM010000325.1:0-2635 GCA_046759085.1 Candidatus Zixiibacteriota bacterium | reverse complement strand
AAGCTCCGGAATGGAGTATTTTATGATGACTCCCCTGGACGACCTCTTCGTCTTGGGGCCTCGGTCGTGATCCTGCAGATACAATGCGGTCTCATGATCAAGGCGACACTGGAACTTCTCGTGCAAGGACATCTCATCGATAAGCTTCATGCAACGCTGAGACTTTGCGATCTTAGACTCACGCAACTGAATGCCTCCTGATCGATTCCATATGCTTAACGGTTCCGCGGAAGCAATAAACCGACTGAAGAGATTCCTTGATCTATCACGTGTTTGCGAGGGGGTGTCGCCTCCCTCACTTCCGGTTGTGATTCAGTCCCCTACCTTACTCTGCCTCTCCGCCTTCATCGTCCTTTGCCTCCAGGAGCAGCTCACCCAGCTTCTTTCTTAGCCTCTCCTTCTCCTCCAGGTTCCGCACCGTTCTCAGCCGATTTGTTGTCTCGACGATCTCGGAGAACCGCTGACGGGCTCGACTCCTGTATACCTGGTCCGGCTGCAGCAAATAGACCACCTCCCTTTGGCTTTTTCTTAAGGTGCTCAATTGTTTTCAGCAGCTTCGCCCTAGCTTCGTCCGCCCTCTTCTGCTCCTCCGGCGTCAGCGGCGGGGACTCGGGCGGGTTCTCAAGCTTCGGGTAATCGTAGCTGGGATCACCTGCCACTTCCTGAGGAGTCAGATTTCTGGAATAGTCACACTCAGGATAGCGAGAGCACGAGACAAATTGACCCCGTGAGCCCTCCTTCACGATCAACCCCTGCTTCTGACATTCTGGACAGAAATCTTGAGAGAGTTTTTGAAGAAGAGGGGACGGAAGTCCTTTTCCTTCCCCTTGGTTTATATTTCCTTTCGTTTCCCTTAGTCGTTCAAATTTCGTTAAATTCTCGTAAAATCCCCTGTGATGTTTCAACAGCTTAGGCCAAAAAAGGGTTATTTCTTTCCGCAGTGTTTCCCGCGTTAGCCTCTTGCCTGTAGCCAATCTGTTACAGGCGGCGGGAAAAAATTCAGAAAAAGGGGTAGATATTGCCTCTTCTCTGTCACTTTTCTGCGACAGAGAAGGGGGATTTTTGACCTCTATGTATAGGTGTGGCTGACCATCGTCGGAACGATAGTTCCCTAGGAGAGAGAGGAGCCGGGCAGTTCGGGATGGCGGCAGCCCGAGGCGGTCGCAGAGGAACTTCAGGGAATGTGATTTGACCAAGCCACGGACCTTCTCGCCCGCGATTGTCCTGGTTTCAATGTGTGGGTCTTTCACACAGATACTCATGAGACCCAACCACCCATAAAAGGCCCAGTAGCCGAGTTGGTCTATGAGGGCATTGACAAGCCGGGAATCTCCGAAGTCAACGTCCAGGGCTATATACTTCTGTTTCATTCCTTGCCCCCTACTCTCTCCACTGAGAACTGCTCCTCGCCCAGCTGACGAGTCATCAAACCAGTGAAGACCTGGGCTATGTGCTCCCCCACCTCGCTGGAGACATCGATGGCGACCTCTAGCTTCTCCTTTGAGATGAGGTAACCGGCGCTGATCCTCACCCTGGGCTGACCGAAGGCGCATTCAGCGGAGATGATGGCAAGGGCCAGCTGGGTCTCAATGGTCTCCCCATTCAACCCGTTGGGAAACTTGAACTTGCATACAGTGGGCATCTTCTGTTCTCCTATTCCACCGAAGAGTACTTCTCTCCTTACACAGTATACATACGGAACTTTTTCCGGATCTGTCGGGGGGATCCACAAATCAGACGTGTAGATGACCTCCGCCCAACCTCCGTGAGGCCTCCGTGATTGCGCAGCCCTTCTGAGAGCTTACCATTCCTTTGAGGCCCATCTGAGACGCCTCGCGAATGAAACTTTTAAGGCGAGGTGTCTCCGAAAGCCTCAATTACTCAGGCCTCTTTCAGAGCTGGGAAATTGCCGTTGCGAAGGATCTGGTCGATGAATTCCAGAATAAATGGCTCTGCCTGGAAAGGGACGAGTTCGATGACCTACTTCAGGAGGTGCTTACCCACTGGCGCTCCAAGAGAGATAGGTACAGGGATGCAGGGAGAGCATCCCGGAAAACCTTCATGGGCAGGGTCATCCGAAACAAGCTCACCGACCTTGTGCGTGAAAGGGAGTCGGACAAAAGGAAAGCATCCTGCATAGCAGATTCCCTTGATGAGCCCATCGGGAATGAAGAGGACTCTCCCACCTTAGCTGACATGATCGATGAGAGCGCCGTTGCTGGCGGCTCTTCAGATCCGTTCTTCCGAGTCGATTTGGGGATAGACCTCTCAAGAGCTCTCAAGAAGCTCACTCTGGGCCAGAGAAAACTCTACCACTTGCTTGAGAAGGGATTTACCGTCAAAGAAGCAAGCGAGTATTTGAAGACGCCTCGAAGCACTGTTTACGACGAGTTGAAGCGCATCGGGAAGCTCTTTGAGAAAGAAGGACTTAAGGAGTACCTGAGATAGTCCCGCCGACAGATTGGAGGGTTATCCCGTATATATGCTACGTGAACGGAATGACTGGAGTGAACCTCTAAACCATGGACCAGCTTCTCACAGTTGAAGAGATAGCAGAATACTTGAATCTCAAACCCTCCACCATCTACCAATGGACGCATCAGGGGTTCATTCCGCATATAAAGCTAGGCAGTCG
>JBHIBM010000324.1:0-2644 GCA_046759085.1 Candidatus Zixiibacteriota bacterium | reverse complement strand
CCCAGGCGCCGGAAGGTGCCGGTGTCCAAGGCTCGGAGGAGCTTGACCTGGATAGCGGGGCTGATCTCCCCAGCTTCATCCAGGAAGAGGGTTCCGGTGTGAGCTACCTCCATGAGGCCGTGCTTGAGATGGATGGCCCCCGTGTAGGCCCCTTTCTCATGGCCAAAGAGCTCGCTTTCCAAAAGGGTCTCTTGGAGGGCACCGCAGTCAACGACGACGAAAGGGTTTTCTCTCCGAGAACTGTCTCGGTGAATCGCCTTGGCTACCAGCTCCTTGCCGACCCCGCTCTCCCCCTGGATTAAGACGGTGGAGTTGGTTTTAGCCACCTTCCTGACTGCCTCCAGGACTGACACGAGCTTCTCGCTGCGCCCGACAATACCGTCAAATTCGTCGCGCCTAGCCAGCTCTTGCTTTAGGATTACGTTTTCCTGAGCTAGGTTCCTCTTCTCAAGGGCCTTTTGGATGATGGCATCGAGCTTTTCCACTTTGCAAGGCTTGTTTAGGTAGTCGTAGGCTCCGAGCTTCATTGAGCTGATAGCGCTGTCGATGGTCCCGTAGCCCGTCAACATGATGACTTCGCTCAGGGGGCTAATCTCCTTGATGGACCGCAGAGTCTCGATTCCCCCCATGCCGGGCATCTTGATATCGAGCAGGACTACGTCGAAGCTATCCGAGGCGATCACCTCCAGGGCCCTTTCTCCGCTGGCTACGTGGGTGACATTGTAGCCCAGGGATAACATCTCTTCCTTCAGAATCTCTCGGTAGGTTTCGTCGTCGTCCACTAATAAGATCGAGATATCTTCCGTCACTTTCCCTATCCCTTATTTCCCTCTCTGCGTACGAGGGCTCCTTGCCGTTAACCGTCTTGGCTTATGGGCAGAAGTATTTCGAAGGTAGTCCCCTGGCCGAGCTGACTTTTCACTGTAATTTCCCCCCTATGCTTTTTTACTATGGTGTGGCAGATGAATAATCCCAGGCCTGTCCCTTCCCCGACGGGCTTCTTTGTGAAAAAGGGCTCGAAAATCCTCTGGAGATCTTCCTTAGGTATTCCACATCCAGAGTCACTGATGCTGATCCGGACTTGGGCATCTTCCCTCTGGGTCTTGATTTTGATGGTTCCCTGCTCACCAATGGCCTGGATTCCATTAAGGATCATGTTTAGGAACACCTGCCTCATTTCCGATTCGTCGGCCATGATAAAGGGGAGGTCAGATGGGAGCTCCTTAATAATTTGTATGTCATTCTCCGAAGCCTCGTGCTCCAGCAGGGAGATGGTCTCTGACATGGTATTGTTGATGTCTACCTTCCCGAAATCAGATTTCGCCTTGCGCGAGAGCATAAGGAGTTTATCCACGGTGAGCTTGCACCGATCAGCCTCCTTTTGAAGAAGGTCGAGGTACTTGGGGAAGACCTTCAGGTCCTGAGCTTCTAAATGGGGCCATTTTTTTAGCCTCCGCCGCAGACCGTAGAGGCCGGTGACAATCGTGGCCAGGGGGTTTCGGACCTCGTGGGAGATGCCCGAGGCCAAGAGCCCCAAAGAGGCGAGCCGGTCGGAGTGGCTCAGCTGCTCCTCCATCTTCCTTCGCTCTGTGATATCCCTCATGACCTCGATGACCTGAAAGACCTCTTCCTCCTCGTCCCAGAGGGGAGAAAAGTTAGTCTCTATGACTCGTTCCTCGTCGTCCTTACCCGTACGGGTGGTGTAAATGGTCTTCTGCAAGCTTCCTGTCTCGAATGCCTTCTGGACCGGGCAGTCCCTTAGTTCATCGGCGCAGGGCCCTGAAAGGTTTCGGGAGACGACGTAGCAGGGCTGTCCAATAACCTCCTCCTTTGTCTGGTTGGTGCTGGACAGGAAGGTGTTGTTGACCGTCACCACTTTAAAATCTCTGTCCACTACCATAATTTCGTCGTCGATGCTGTTAATCATGTTCTCAAGGTATTTCTTGTGCCTCTCTGCCTCTTTGATGGACCTCCTCAAGCTGGCGGTCATCGTGTTGAAGTGATTCGCCAGCTGGGCCATCTCGTCTCTTCCTCCAATTTTCACCTCCTCGTCCAGTTTCCCCTTCCCAATGACCTCCGTGTACCTCAGGAACTTCTTGAGCTTGCGGATCACCATCCGGTTTAAGATTAAAGCGACGACCAAAATCATTATCACGACCATAAGCGCCGAAAAGACAAACATGTCCCGGATGTTGGAAGCAAGCTGCCGGTTTATGCGGTCCATGGAGAAGTCCATGATGAGGACGCCGTTGGTCTTGTCCCTGGGGCTATGACAACGAAAGCAAGGGGGGCTGTTGGCAATGGGATTGACGTTCCTGAAGACCTTGCTGCCGTCTCCCGTCTCGAAAATGACAGTGGTGCTCCGGCTCTTGGGAGTAAGCTGGTGGCAGATCTGACAGGTGGGCTCTTTCAGGTCCACCACCCGACCCTCCAACTCCCGCCGGGAGGCGATCTTGATGGTGCCCCTCTTGTCGAAAATGAGAACCCCCTTGACCCCCTCTTCCTTGGAGAGGCTGTCGACCATCTCCCGGATGACGTCCAGCCGGTTCTCCGACATGGGATACTCCAGCCCCTTTTGCACCAACTTGCTCAGGTTGGTGGTCGATACCTTCAGGCTGTCGATCATCTGGGTCCGGTGGTATTG
>JBHIBM010000323.1:0-2645 GCA_046759085.1 Candidatus Zixiibacteriota bacterium | reverse complement strand
ATCGAGTCAAAACTCGACTAGTCGTTATTAACCACGAAACTCACTTTTGGCCGAAGCCTTAGCCTATCGGGCCAAATAAGACCATTGACGTGAAAGGGCGTTTATATGTTCAAAAGACTAGGAGCGATACTTGCAAAGGTTGATGCTGACTACGCTGACATAAGATACGAGATCAAGACAGAGACCTCAATTGAATTCAATGGCAAGGAGCTCACCCATATCGGTTCCAGTTCTACCGATGGGTCCGTCTTGCGTGTTCTGAAAAACGGTGGGTTCGCCTCTGTTTCATTCACCAGGGAGACAGATGCTGAAGAGGCTATTCGAACGGTTCAGGAAAACGCGTTGATCATCTCGAAAAACATCAAAGAACCGGTTCGATTTGCAGAGACCGACGTGGTCAAGGAAACATTCATCCCTGAACTGAAAGAAGACCCAAGGGCGATCTCCATCGACGAAAAACTCGAGCTGACCAGGCAGTACAACGACATTCCCCTTGGAAACACAAAGGTTGTGACGACCAATATCGGATACGCCGACCTTGTTCGTGAGAAGTACTTCTTGAGCACCGCAGGGAGTGAAATCCGTGAAGATCTGATCACAACTCGTCTCGGTGGCTCCATTACCAGCAAGGAGGGGAACAACATTCAAAACGTGTCAGTGTTCCTGGGGGGCAGCAATGGCTTTGACGTGCTGAGGAACGCTGAAGAGCAGTTCGAGAAGAAGACCGAGATCGTCGTTAAGCTCTTGGACGCAAAACCTGTCGAAGGGGGCGTCTATAACATTGTTGTGAATCCGCAATTAGCTGGGATTTTCACCCATGAGGCATTCGGCCATTTCTCAGAAGCCGACTTGATCGAAGACTCGCCAACCATGAGGGAGAAGATGAAGATCGGCGCAAAGCTTGGAGCAGACCGGGTGAATATCAAGGATGACCCGACCCTTCTGGATCAGTTGGGGTTCTACAAGTACGATGATGAAGGGGTGCGGGCAAGACCCACGCAGCTCATGAAGTATGGCGTGCTCACAGGCCGGCTCCATTCGAGAAGGACTGCTGCAGCCTTCAGCGAACCCCTGACCGGGCACTGCGTCGCAGAGGACTTTCGGTACGCCCCTATCATAAGGATGGGAACGATTTTCATCGAGGCGGGAACTGAATCACTCAGCGAGCTTCTCGAAAAACTGGGTGATGGGTATTACTTCCTCGACCGGAAGGGAGGACAAACTAGTGGGGAGAATTTCACGTTTGGCGCCCAATACGGCTATCGGATAAAGGACGGGAAGATCAGGGAGCTAGTCAGGGACATCAACATCTCTGGAAATCTCTACGACACACTTCAGAATATTGCCGGGGTGGGCAGTGACCTCGAATTATGCAAGCTCGGAGGTGCGGTAAAGGACAGATGAACTGGAGGTCTTGTTTCGGGGCCCCGCATATTCTCGTCAAAAACGTGGTTGTGGGAGGCGCATGATGGAAAACCTGCTGGAGATGGCCACGAAGGTAGGCGATGGGGCTGAGGTCTTCTCTATCGATGAGAAAGAGAACACAGTTTCCTTCGAAAATGCGAAACTCAAGGACATCGCCTCATCAATCCAATCAGGAATGAGCCTCCGGATCATAAGGGATGGAAAGGTTGGGTTCGCCTACACAAGGAACCTCTTGGATCGAGAAGGATTCCTCCAGGACGCCCTCGATTCCCTCAGAGGTGGGGCTGAAGCGCCAGAGGGCTTCCCGAGAACCAAGGAGGTGCCTTCGCTGGACACGTATGACCCGTCCATCGAATCGGTAGCGAGCGAGGCGATTGTGGAGGAATGCGAGCGAATTTGCGATCGACTCGAAGGCAAGACAGGCGGGCAATTGAACTTAGCAGCCGGTCTTGCCACGAAGAGAATCAGGCTTCTGAATAGCCAGGGAACCGAGCTCACCTGCAGCAATTCTTACTATGTCTTTACTCCCACCCTCTTGTATCCGGGGTCGTATGCAAATATCCACCGGCACTTCGTTTGGAAGAGTTTCAAAAAAGTACCTGAAGATATTTTGGATCACATCTTGAGTTTATTCGTCGTCAGTGAGAAGGAGGTCAAACCCAGGGCCGGGAGAATGAAAGTCCTTTTCCTTCCAGAGACCCTCTATGTCTTGATTTGGAGACTGCAAAGCGCCACCAGTGGGAAAATGTTGTATCAGAAGCAATCGCCCCTTGCAGGCAAAATCGGTGAGAAGATCTTCCATGACAAACTCACGATTCTTGACGACCCGGTAAATGACGAGTTGGCTGGTGCAAGGTCTTTTGACGACGAAGGCATCCCCTGCCGTTCCTTGCCGCTCGTGGAAAAGGGGGTCTTGAAAAGCTACTATTACGATCTCTTTTATGCAAAGAAGCTGGAGGCTCAACCTACCGGACACGGTTACAAGAGTGCTATGTGGGGGGTTGAC
The DNA here is from genome assembly GCA_046759085.1 of Candidatus Zixiibacteriota bacterium. GTDB lineage: Bacteria > Zixibacteria > MSB-5A5 > DG-27 > DG-27 > DG-27. The sequence continues at coordinate 214 of JBHIBM010000323.1, read as the reverse complement.
ACCGTTTCCACCAAGCCGACGCCTTCGCTCCAGCACCTTGTCATCGAACCGGGTGACTTGGCCTTCGCAGAGGTGATCCGATCCATGGACAGGGGAGTTATCGTTGGCGAGGCGCTCGGCGCCCACAGTGGGAACATTCCCAACGGCGACTATTCTATTGGTCTTTCACCGGGTCTTTACATTGAAGGTGGAGAAATCGTCGGTCATGTCAAAG
>JBHIBM010000322.1:0-2653 GCA_046759085.1 Candidatus Zixiibacteriota bacterium | reverse complement strand
GATCAGCCCGCCGATGGGCTCGACCAGACCGGAAAGTAGAGCTATCAGAAGAGCGGTGCCCTTGGGATAACCCTCCCGGAGAAGGGGCAACGCCACCGCCAAGCCCTCGGGCATGTTCTGAAGCCCAATTCCGATCGCCAGGGCGGTCCCGGAGCCGGTGTCTCCGCTGCCGAAGCCGACTCCCACTGCCAACCCCTCGGGGAAATTGTGAATGGTTATCGCCAGAATGAAAAGCCAGACTCTGCTCAGATTTGCGCGGGGACCCTCCAGACCGAGAGCCGGGTGCAGGTGAGGGGTGTACTTCTCAACCCGGTCGAGGAAAAACGCGCCGACCGCGACTCCGACGACGGTTATCCAGACCCCCCCCAACTCCACGGCGGGGACGATCAGCGAGAAGGAGGTCGCCGCCAACATCACTCCCGCCGCAAAGCCCAGCATCCCATCCAGCAGTCTTTGCGACACCTTTCGAGTGAAAAGGATGGGCAAAGCTCCAACGCCGGTTGCACAGCCGGCCGCCAGACTCGCCAAGAATCCGAGGAGAACTGTGTTTTCTGTCATCCGTCGGCCGTCGGGGAATCTACTCTTCGCCCTTTTTAAGCCTTCTCACTTCGAAGATGACCAAGTTCACGGGATCGGGGCAACATACCTTGATGGCGTCGGGGTCTTTCTCCCAGAAGTGGGCGCCGCCGAACTCCAGGGTGCGGGCGGCAGGAATTACGGTCAACATCGCCTCCACGCAAAGCCCCCCCGGGGTGATGCCTCCGCGAAAATAGAACTCATCGCCGACTTTGTGCCCCAGGGCACACCTCCCCTTTACCTCCGTGACGCTGACCTTAATGTCGGGAATCTTATCCGTGGGCATATCTCCTCCCGAAATTGGTTAATCACCGTCGGATCGACGTCCGATGGCATCGCTTCTTTTTCTCATGGTAGAGTTACTGAATTCAGGCTCCATCTCTGTCAACCAAACCGAATTGGACCTGTCTCTTTTCTCAACGGCGGTCGATACAGATTCCACGTTAACCCTTCGGTTCCCCGTGTCTCTTCCGAAAAGGATCAAGACTTACGTTTGAAAATGATAGAAAGCCCAACAACAATCAGAATCACCGGCCACCAGTCGCCGATGAAATCCCAGAAATCGAAGTACATAATATCCAGGTTACCAAGGAGAAAAAGGACACCCAAGACGAGAAGGACTATTCCCCCGAAAATCGAGTGACCACTTCGACACATCGCTTCTACCTCCACATATTGTCAGTTCCAGACAGCCATACGAGAAAAGAAAGGATGAGGTTCACACAAGCTCCAAGACTCAAGGATCCGGGTACTAGCATTAACCCCAGGTCACTCTTCCCATCTCTTCGGAGGTTCCAGCCCCAGGATGCGGAAATATACGATCAGTTGTCCACGATGGTGAACCTGATGCTCCAGAATGGGCCCTATGGCCTCATAGATTGGAGCTTCCCAGTTCCATGTTGGAAATTTCGCCACCTTCTCAAGATCCTGGTCTTTGAGGGAATTGACCAGCGAGACCATCTGGCGGTGAATCTCCCAGAATCTGCCGAGCTCTTCCTTCAGGTTCTCTTTCGGTTCTGAGGGGACCTCCGGGGAGGGCAATCCTAAGGCTTTGGTAACTCCACGAATGAACTCCAGCTCGTCGGAGATTATATGGCCGATAGCCTCCTTGAAAGAGAAAGTGCCCTCCCAGGGCCTCCAGTCGAAGCGCTCCTCCGGTATCCCCTCTAAGATCTTCATGGTTCCGGAGGTTATGCTCTCCAGGAGCTTGATATAATGTTCTACAGTAGTCATTTCCAACCTCGAATTTTATGGCGATTTGCTATTCCTGCTCTTCTTAATTTACAGAAAAGAGGTCTTACTTATCAAGAAGATAATTTTCAATATTCGACCATCAAATTAGTGTCCATTTTGCAGAGGGAGAATATATTCTAGTAACTATGAATTCTTCAGAGTCGAAGAGGAGAGATTACTTCTCAAAAAGAGGCGCCGCCATTGAGATAACAGTGATTCTAACTCTCATCTATTTCTATATCTGGATTCTGATGCCCTTTCACAATTACACTATTGATGTTCTCGCTTACTTGTCCCTCCTTCTGGTTGTTTGTCTCCTTCAGGCTCTTCACAGGTTACCTTTGAAGGTGCAGGGGTTGAGATGCGACAATTTCGTGAGGTCTTTGAAACCTGTGGCGATCTTTACTCTGATGTTGACCTCAGCATTGATTATTCTTGCTCTTCTCTGGGGACAGTTCAGTTTTAGACCGGAGATGTTTCTGCGCTCCGGGTGGTTTCTTGCGTGGGGTCCCATCCAGCAGTTTCTGCTTCAGTCTCTCCTCCATCTGCGGGTGAGGTCTATTGTGAACTCACACTTCGGGAGGATTTTTCTCTCGGCTCTGATATTCTCTCTAGTTCATCTTCCCAACTACTATCTGATGGCTTTCTCCTTTGTTGGCGCGTTGTGCTGGTGTTACCTATTCAGCAAATACCCCAACATCTTCACCTTAGGTCTTTCGCACGCAATTCTGGACGTGACTCTATTGCTGACTTTCCCTCCAGAACTTCTGGGAAATCTCAGAGTCGGTCCCGGCTTTTGGAGCAGGTAACAGGAGACAGGTTACAGGAAACAGGAGACAGGAGA
>JBHIBM010000321.1:0-2673 GCA_046759085.1 Candidatus Zixiibacteriota bacterium | reverse complement strand
CGTTCCCACGGCGCGACCACCTCACAAAAGATATCGCCTCTTTGCCTCTCCCCAGGATAGACTGAAGATGGTGAAACTGGCGGTGAAATCGAATCCCCATTTCGCCGTCTCCGAGGTTGAACAGAAAAAGGAGTTCTCATACACTGCCGATACCCTGGAGTACTTCAAAAGAACCTACCCGGGGGCGAAACTGTATCTCATCATTGGAGCAGATAACATCGTTGAAATCAGAGATTGGTACCAGCCGGAGCGGATTTTCAAGTCGGCGAAAGTAGTAGCTGTCCGTCGCCCCAATTATGTTCTACGTCCAGGTGAGGATCGCTATCCCTCGCACTTGATTTTTTTCCCGGGACCGGAGATCGGCATCTCCTCCACAGAGATAAGAAAGAGAATTAAGTCGGGAAAAACGTTTCAGTATCTGGTTCCCGAAAGGGTGGCAAAATACATCGTTGAAAATGGACTTTATTCGGTCACGTAAGATCGGTGCCCTCCGGGAGCAACATCCGGTGGAAGCTCTAAGTCAGGTGGGAACCTGCAAACCAGCTTGGTAATTCGTTGGGGGTAACAATATGGCGGAGACTGCAAGACTGTTTTTGATCGACGGTTCGGCACTGGCGTATCGAAGCTATTTTGCGTTCATACGCAGACCGCTGATAAACTCTAAAGGGGAGAATACCTCCGCTCCGTATGGATTCACCAATTCCATACTGAAAATCCTCAGGGATGAGAATCCAGACTATATCGCGGTGGTTTTCGACACCAAGGCACCGACCTTCAGGCATAAGATTTACCCGGAATACAAATCGACCCGCGCCAAGATGCCGGAGGAAATGGCGGATTCTCTGCCCCGGGTATTTCAAGTCCTGGAGGCGATGAATATGCCGGTGATCGAGATGGATGGTTACGAGGCTGATGACATCATCGGCACCCTGGCCAAAGCCGCCGCAAAGAAGGGGGTAAAGGTGGTGATGGTCACCGGAGACAAGGATTTCTTCCAGCTGGTAGGCAAGAACATCGAGATCTTGAATCCCCGAACCAGCGGAGCAGAGATGGAGTGGCTCGACCCGAAGGGAGTGGAGAAGAAATTTGGCCTGCCCCCGGAGAAGATCGTCGACGCTCTGGCTTTGATGGGCGACAAATCTGACAACATCCCGGGAGTCCCCGGCATCGGTGAGAAAACTGCCATCCCCCTGCTGCAGAAATTTGACAGCTTAGAAGAGATCCTGGACGAACTCGACGAGATCGAGCAAAAGGGACTGAGAGACAAGATCAAGAACAACAAGGAATCTGCTCTGTTTTCCAAAAAACTGGTGACCATCGATACCGAGGTCCCTGTTGAACTGAACTTGGAGAAGTTCAGACAGCCCTCCTTTAATACTAAAGCCTTGAAAAAGCTGTTCGAGGAGCTGGAGTTCTCCCGCCTGGTGAAGTGGATCGAGATCCCGAAGGCTGAGGGTGTTAAGCTTGAAGAAAAAGAGAAGGGGAGATACAGGCTCATCGATTCGATCCCGAAGCTCAAGAAGTTGACAGCGGAAATCAAAAAGAGAGTCTCTTTCTCCTTCGATACCGAGACCACCAGCTTAGACCCCATCACCGCTGAACTGGTGGGGATCTCCTTCTCTCTGGTGCCAAAGGAGGGGTATTATCTGCCGCTGGGACATCTCTCCCGGGGGAGGGAGAAGAACTTAGGCCTTCAGGAATGTCTGTCCCTCCTCAAACCTCTACTTGAGGATGAGAAAGTCTCCAAGGTAGGGCAGAATCTAAAATACGACCGAGGGGTGCTTCTAAAGTACAGCATTGAACTCCGCGGCATTGCCTTCGACACTATGGTTGCCTCCTATCTTTTGAATCCCTCCGCTCGCCAGCACAATCTTTCCAATCTGGCCGAAAAATATCTCGACTATAAGATGATTGAAATCGGTGAGCTCATCGGAACTGGCAAAAAACAGAAGAGCTTCGCGGAGGCTCCCCTGGATTTGGCGTTGAAGTACTCTGCCGAGGATGCCGACATCGCTCTCCGTCTGAAAGGGGTTTTAGAGCCGCTTCTCAAGAGAAACGGTCTCCATGAACTTTTCAACAAGGTGGAGATGCCCCTGGTGCCGGTGCTCTGCGACATGGAATATGCCGGGGTGTCACTGGATGACAAGATCCTCAGGAAGATGTCAGCTTCCCTGGAAAAGCAGATGGAGAGGCTCACCTCCGAGATTTACAGCCTGGCGGGATGCGAGTTTAATATAAATTCGCCAATACAACTGCGCAAAATTCTGTTCGAAGATCTAAAACTGCCGCCGGGGAGGAAAACAGAGAAGGGGACCGGGAGATCGACCGACGTGGAGGTTTTGGAGCAGCTCTCGAAGTTACATCCACTGCCCCGGAAGATCTTAGAATACCGTCAGCTCAGCAAGCTGAAATCGACATATGCCGACGCCCTTTTTGACTTGATAAACCCCAAAACCAATCGGGTTCACACTTCCTTCAATCAGACCGTGACCGCCACCGGGCGTCTATCCTCCTCTGACCCCAATCTTCAAAACATCCCCATAAGAACCGAAATAGGTCGCGAATTGAGGAGGGCTTTCGTGCCAGCTACTAAAGACAACCTCATCCTCTCCGCGGATTATTCCCAGATCGAGCTGCGGGTCTTGGCACATTTCTCCAGGGACAAGACTTTGA
>JBHIBM010000320.1:0-2679 GCA_046759085.1 Candidatus Zixiibacteriota bacterium | reverse complement strand
GCCCAGAAGAACCGTTGCCGGGGTTTGAAAACGGCTCAGAAAAGCCGCCACCGTGGGGTCGAGATAATACACCCCCCACCACAACCACCACACCGCGAAAAAGGAGAGCCCCGCCTGGAGAAGAATTAGATCCCAGGAGTGACGGTTTAAGGACCTTATCAGCTTTCTCTTATCGGATGGTAGGACTGTAAACAGATTGAAAAAGCAGGCACAGATAAACAAAAAACATGTGAACCTGAGCGGTTCTGCGGTGAGCAATACCGCCTTGCCGACGCTGATGGTGCAGGCCGAGAAGAAAGCGGCAAGGACGGCTAAGAGGTAACCCTTGGTGTAAGATTCGAGGGGTGGTCTCTTCAAGTTCGGCAATTCTCGACAAGCGTTTTGGCTTAAGATAACCGTCAGACCTGAATCTACCAAGGGCAAATTTACTCTGGAGGCGCGGTGAGGCCTCCGTCTCTGCAGAAGGAAGAGGATATTGCCATCTCTCCTCTGCTTCGCCAAATCGGAGTTTTCGCTTGACATCGCCGACTCTTTTGCCTAGATTTTGCGAAAATTTGAGACCATGTGGCTTAGTTGATTGGCTTACGTGAGAAAAGCAGGAACTAACACCTCAAAACGACAGGTCAATTTCGACATCGGGATAAGGGTTTTGTCCTGCTTGTTTCGGTTCTAACACCATTGGGAATAGCCGCTTTCCAATGGTTTTTTTGTGATCGAACACTGCTACCGTTGGCGAGAGTGAAGTAGTGGCAACTGGAAAACTCAGAAACCAAAAGATATACTTCACTCTGATCTGTCTGCTCCTTTTCTCTCCTACCTTAATTGCGCAGCAAACCGAGTCGGCTGACACAACAGCCACACCGCCAGCTCCCGTCACCGAAGTTGTCGCCTTTGACACTCCCAACGACGCCGGTGGCTCCATCACTATCCAGTGGAGGAAATCACCGAACGACAGACCAGAAGATAAGGCCTTCGTAGGATACGAGATCTTGCGTGCCGTCTACCCCCGGGGAGAGTTCGAGCAAACTGCAGATGCTGCTCCGGGCGCGGAGGAGACCTTCGACAACGAGGCCAAGGATGGGGTCGAGTATACTTATAGAATCAGAGCGGTGAGAGGAGACCTCTTCTCCGACTCTGATGCTTCCCCCCCGGCTCAAAGTAAGCAGCAGTGGTTTCATACCGGCAGGATAAATACACTCATAGGTTGTCTGATAATAGGTTTGGCGATCATTTTCTTCATAAACCGGGCCAAATCCGGCAAGAAACTTTACATCCGAAAGATAGCCGGCCTGGAGGCGGTGGATGAAGCCGTAGGAAGAGCCACCGAGATGGGCAGGAAGATCTTCTTCATCCCCGGCATTCAGGATATATACAACCTTCAGACCATTGCCGGGGTGATAATCTTGGGGCGGGTTGCCAGACGTGTCGCCGAATACGATGCTCAAATGGAGATCCCGGTCTCCCGTTCCATGGTAATGGTCGCCTGTCGGGAGACGGTGAAGGAGGCTTATCTTAACGCCGGTCGACCGGATGCCTACAAAGAGGATGCGATTCATTACCTCACCGACGAGCAGTTCGGCTACGCCGCCGGTGTGGACGGGCTTATCGTCCGGGAGAAACCGGCCACAATTTTCTATCAGGGAGCCTTCTTCGCGGAGTCGCTGATCTTGGCGGAGACCGGTAACTACATCGGCGCCATCCAGATTGCAGGGACCGCGATGCCGGCGCAGCTGCCCTTTTTCGTGGCGGCATGCGATTACACCTTGATCGGGGAGGAGCTTTTCGCGGCCTCCGCCTATCTTTCGAAGGAACCGAAGCTCTTAGGCAGTCTCAAGGGGCAGGATGTCGGCAAGGTCGTAATCCTTTTGGCCATTCTCATAGGCGTGATCGTTCACTCTTTCGGTCTTTTCAATTTCGCTCAGCTCTTCAGAGTGCAGTAGGGATAGATTATGAGAAGACAGGTTCCGCTGCTCTTGACCGCTATCGTTGGGTTTGTTTACATCATCCAGTTTTTCGTCCCCCACAAACCCTTCAATATCATCGAGCACCTCTTCAGCGATTGGATTCTGATCATCGCCGCCTGCGCCATCTGGCTGGGAGTTTTGAATCTGTTGAAACTCAGCTCGGAGAAAGTTTACAAGAGGGCGAAGGACTGGCCCTATGCCCTCGTGATCATCTGTGGGTTCTTCATGATAACCATTGCCGGATTCTTTTTCTCCGGCGGACGTGCCTTTCAGGAATCGGGGACGGCATTTGACTACATTTACGTGAATATATTCACCCCCCTCTCGGCGACGATGTTCGCCCTTCTGGCCTTCTTTGTAGCCTCAGCCTCCTACAGAGCCTTCAGGGCCAGAACCAAAGAGGCCACCCTGCTTCTTTTAGCGGGGTTTTTCGTGATGTTGGGGAGGGTTCCGGTGGGGGACCTCATGACCTCTTGGTTGCCCCAGGGGTATCGGCTCTCCGATCTGGCGGGCTGGATAATGCTGGTTCCCAACATGGCGGGACAGCGGGCGATTATGATCGGGATCGCCTTGGGGATAATGTCAACCTCCCTGAGGGTGATTTTGGGGATTGAGAGGACCATCACCGGAGGCGAATAAAGAGCAGCACTTATATGGAGACCAAACAAGTACGAATCGGGAACGATCCTGCTGTCTCGTCCGTAGTGAGAATCGG
>JBHIBM010000319.1:0-2685 GCA_046759085.1 Candidatus Zixiibacteriota bacterium | reverse complement strand
GATGTTCTTTGCGATTCGCCGCGAATGGCGCTCCTCCCCGTAGGAAAGAAAGATCTCCGCCAACTCCTCCTGCGGGAAATTGTTCACAACCTGCTCAGCGGTGGGGCTCAAGTCCGGGTCGCTTCTCATATCCAGGGGACCTTCTACCGAGTGGGAAAATCCCCTTTCGGGGTCGGTCAAAGCCGAGGTTCTCAGGCCCAAATCGTAGAGAAAACCGTCCACTGCGGTTAAACCCATTTTGCTTAGCTCCCCCTCGAGTTCTCTGAAGCGAGATCTCTCCAACCTGAATCGAGGCCGAAATCTCCTCAGCTTTTTGGAGCTGGTGCGGATGGCCTCCGGATCGCAATCGAAGGCAAACAGCCTCCCCAGAGGCGAAAGCCTCTCCAGGATCCTTGTGGAATGACCCGCATCTCCAACTGTGGCATCGATATAAGTGCCTCTCGGGTCTGTCACCAGAAAGCTCACGACCTCGTCAGGCAGGACCGGAATGTGATCTCTTCTCCGGATTCTCTCCTTGCGGGGAACTGATCGGAAGCTTTTCTGCGACCTCCTCATATTTCCCCTCGTTGGCTTTTTTGTAAGCATCGTAAGTAGCCGGATCCCAGATCTCAATGTGGTCGGATACCCCCAGGAGCTTGACCTCCTTCCCGATCCCGAATTCGTCTAAAAGCTCCTTCTGGATCAGAATCCTCCCCAATCGGTCGATCTTGGCCGGATAGGCGTTTGAGAACGTCTCCCGCTGGTAGAGGCGTGGATCTCTCTTCCTGAAAGGTTGCGACCGGGCCTCCCTTATGAAATGCTCCCACTCGTCCAGAGGGAAAACCGCGAGACAACCATCAAAGCCCCGGGCGAGCCAATAACGGCTCTTGTCCTCCGAGGCATTCCCCTCTCTTAGCCTTTTCACAATGATGATGCGGCCCCGGTCATCCACCGAAGAGCGATAAGTTCCGTAAAAAGAAGACATCAACGGGCCTCAACTAGGCTCAGGAATTTTCCCATTTTTTAGGGCTGGCGTCCCATTTCTACTAATCTATATCTCGTATCGGCGGTGTCAAGTGATTTTTTGAGCGATTTATTAAAATTTTTTCCCACAATTTGGAGGCAGTGCGATCTCCCGGCACCCGAATCATTCGGCTGGGAGGGCGACAGATTCGTCAAAGTCGCACTCTTCGACTCTCCCCGGCTGAGAGGGGAGCTCCCTTCGGTGCACACCCTTCAAAGAGGCTTTGTCGTTCCATCACGACCTGAGCGTTCCGCTGTTCCGTCAGGACCGAAGCCCGCCTATGGCGGGCGTGTCCTGACGGTCAGTCCCAAGCCGCGCAAATCCGACCCGCAGATTATCCCTCATAAGAATGGGCCGGGCCTTCTTGCCCTGCAGACCTCCTGTGGAGTCTTCTCAAAGGGGTATGGGAACCTCCCCATAATTCCCCTCTCGACTGCCATCGACCCGCAAGTTCCATCCTCGTCTGGACTCTCTTCTATCTGACTGAAATAGAATAACTTACCTCTCTTCGCTTGGGGGTCAGGGGACCCCCAAACCTCCCGGCACATCTCTTGCCCTTACACCCTGCGACACCAGAAGTCAACAGAAACTAACGGGGAGTATTGGGAAAGAAGCCAACTGGCTAGGAGGGAGCGATGCTAAAAAGGAATTTCACAGAACTGGCCTTGGGCCTCTTTTTGTTCTCTTTGTTGTTCACTAATCAGGCTTTCGGGAGCGTTGACTACACCCTGAATATTCCGGCTGAACATTTCAGCTTAGAGAGACAGGGGGAATTCACAAAGCTGAGTCTCAAGGGGGGGATGGAGTTGAATTGTCCTGGCTCTCCTTCGGTGCCCCAGCTACTGATCAAGCTTATCCTGCCCTCGGGTGAGAGGATTGAATCTATAGAGACCAACATCTTGAGCTCCAAGAGGCTCTCTCTTGGGAGTCCCCTTTTCCCCTGCCAACATCCCGAAGAGATAAGCGATCGGGCAACGGTGCACCCCTTTGTCGGCCCGAATATGAAAGTCTACAGCTCCTCCGGCCCTTATCCCGCGAAGCTGGTGGAGCTGGTGGAAGAGGGGTATTGGGGCAGCAACCATCTCGTCACCCTGGCGGTTATTCCCCTCAGATATTACGCCGCCGAGGGAGTGCTGGAGCTCATAAACTCGCTTCAGCTCCGGATCGAGACCGAGCCCCTCACCGCAGAAAAGCAGTTCTCCCTGAGCAGATTCAGAGGTCTTGGCAACCCGGTCTCTCCGGAGATGCTGGAGAAGGTGGTCAGCAATGAGGAGGATGTAGGCCGTTTCGCCGCCCCCGGAGCCGCTCCGAAGTTGACCTCCGGAACCGCTGCCGAGTATGTCATCATCACCAACGAAGCTCTTGCCTCTGCCTTCGAGCCTCTGGCAGAGTGGAAAACTCAGAAGGGGGTTCCCGCGAAGATAATCTTTGTCTCTGAAATCGAGTCCAGCTATCCCGGCGTTGACACTCAGGAGAAGATCAGGAATTTCCTGATGGAGGCTTACATGTCGGGTTTGAAGTGGGTTCTCCTGGGTGGAGACGAGAGCGTGGTTCCGATTAGATACTGCTACCCCAACGATACCAATACTCAAAAGGGGTTGGTGAAACTCCAGATTACCGACCTTTACTATGCCGATTTCACCGGGGACTGGGAGGTGGACGGCGACGGCATCTGGGGCGAG
>JBHIBM010000318.1:0-2698 GCA_046759085.1 Candidatus Zixiibacteriota bacterium | reverse complement strand
CCTCTTCTACTCCCGGCGGATCGGGAAAAAGCCCTCGGTGGACTTAGACGATGACGCCGACTATATCATCGACCGACCCACCACAACCACGATCCTCTCGGCGTTGAAGCTTAGCGGACGCACCAAGGGTGGCACCTCCATAGGAATCATGAATGCCGTTACCCAAGAAGAAAGAGCCACCTACAGGGACAGTCTCGACATCAAACGTGAGATGGTCATCGAGCCCTCCGCCAATTACAACGTCATAAGACTGAAACAGGACATCTTCACAAATTCCAATATCGGTATAACGACAACCGCCGTGAACCAGAAAAACGAAACTCCCGCCTATACCGGAGGCATAGACTGGGATTTGCACTTTCCCGAGGGGATCTGGGTCGCCAGAGGTCAGGTAGTTGCGAGCCGAACAGGCAGAGATGAACACGGCGGTGGTTTCTGGGCCGGAATCAACAAGGATGCCGGTGAACATGTTCGCGGCTCAGTCTGGTGGGAGTACGAATCGCGCAACTTTGACATCAACCGACTTGGCTTCATCGGGAGGGGCAACTACAATGGTGGGGGTACCTGGTGGCAGTATCGGACCTACAAAGACTGGCACTTCATTCGTGAGACCTACCATAACGTAAACTACTGGAATGCCTGGAACCTGGACGGGGACAAGATCTCCCACGGTGGAAACTACAACAACAGCATCCGGACTACGGGCAACTGGTGGTTTGGAGGTGGAATAGCGTACAACCTCTGGCGCTACGATGACCGCGAGACTAGAGACGGACCCTTGTACAAGCGTCCTGCGGCATACGACTGCTGGATGTGGGTAGAATCCGACAGCCGCAAGTGGTGGCAGTTAAACCTCAACTACTCCTTCGGCGAAAATCGGGACGGGGTCTACGAATCTTACTGGACCAACCTGAAGATCCAGCCGCGCTCCAATCTGGAATTCAGCATCGGACCCTCTTATTCCGCGAACTACCACGTCAGCCGCTGGGTAGAGACGGTTGAAGACAGCCTCGGTGATGAGCACTATGTCTTCGGCGAGCTCTCAAGCAGGGAATTTGATATCAACTTCCGCTCCACCTTGACGTTCACCAAAAACCTTTCGCTTCAGCTCTGGGTGCAGGCCTTTATGGCCATCGGAGATTATGAGAATTTTAAGCTTCTGGACACCCCAGGCAGCTTCAAGCCTCTCGGTGACGTTGAATATTCCGCCAATCTCGCCTACAACACCTACGAAGATGACCCTGACTTCAACTGGAAATCCCTCAACGCCAATCTGGTACTGAGATGGGAGTATCGCCCCGGCAGCACCATCTATCTGGTCTGGACCCAGTTCCGGGACGAGGATGAGGACTACGGCCACCTCCCCTTTGAGGAAGGCCTGAAAGATATCTGGAATCTGAGTGCCAACAATACCTTTCTGATTAAAGCCAACTACTGGTGGAGCCTATGAGGAAGTTGCACATACAAACATAAACGACGTCTTTCTTTCTCCTTCCCACTGGTCACGGAGACCCCCTCCGTGACCTTTTTTGATTGCCACTTGCCATTTTTCTCTCCCGAGGATAGATTAATCTCAAAATGATAGTTAGAATCTGTCCCGAATGTGGCGCTCACGCTCTGGGATATAAGAAATTGCCCAACGGCGAGGGTCAATACACCTGCTACAATTGCGGTTGGTTCGATAGCTCTCCGGAGTATGAGCACCCGGAGAGCAAGGAGAAGAAAGAAAAGGGGAACTGATGCCGACTTACTCCCACTCGAAGCTCTCCGCATTCGAGTCCTGCCCCCGGAAATACAAATTCAAATATATTGACAGAATCAAGGTCGAAGGGTATGACACCATCGAGGCCTTTCTGGGGAGTCAGGTTCACGAAGCCTTAGAGAAACTCTACCGGGACGTCTTGATGACCAGGATTCCAGCGTTGGAGGAGATCCTGCAGTTCTTCGACACTGACTGGGAGAGAAACTGGCACTCTGGAGTGGAGATTGTCAGGAAGGAGTATTCGGCTGAGGATTATCGCAATCTGGGCCGCTCTTGTCTGCGTTCGTTTTATGAGCGTTATCATCCCTTCGACCAGGACAGGACTCTGGGTTTGGAGGAGTCCATCACGTTTCCGTTGATCGAACCTCCCGGCCGCGGTGAGAAGACCTCGCCGGTCTATATTCGGGGATATATCGATCGCCTGGCCATAACCCCGGAGGGAGCAATTGAAATCCAGGACTACAAAACTTCCCGGCATCTGCCCAGTCAAATTGACCTCGGCGCCGACCGCCAGTTGGCGCTCTATCAGATTGCGGTCACGAAGAGGTTCCCGGAAGCCAAGAAGATACGCCTAGTCTGGCATTATCTTGTTTACGACCAGAAGCTGGTCTCAACTCGCACTTCGGAAGACCTGGAGGTTCTCAAAAGAGAAACTCTGGAACTAATCAATGAGATTGAATCTCAAACCGAATTTGCCCCTGAGGAATCTGCTCTGTGCGATTGGTGCGAATACGTCGACATCTGCCCGGCACATAGGCATCTCTTCGAGGTCGAGAAGCTACCTCCGGAGGAGTTCAAACAGGATGACGGCGTGAAGCTGGTTGACGGTTACGCTCAGCTTAAGGAGAAGAAACGGGAGGTGGAAAGGGAGCTTGACGAAATCGAAGAACGGATCATAAACATCGCCAGAGAAAAGAACTTGACCAAGTTAGTGGG
>JBHIBM010000317.1:0-2731 GCA_046759085.1 Candidatus Zixiibacteriota bacterium | reverse complement strand
CAGACGTTTCGTCTTGGACCTCGGCGCTTACGGATACTGCGTCTTCAACCGTGGGGGTTTCGGGTCGAATCCACAGCTTGGTTATGCTGGGCGCGGTCGTGTCAGGCGACAGCCTAAGCATCAGGGGGTAGTCTCTAACGAGCAGGTTGCTGATGACCAGGTCCCCGTTGTCGTCGCTTGATATTATGGGTTGTTGAAAGCCGTCTAGGATGTCGATGCCCGTCACGTCCTGGGCGGTAAAGCCTTGGAAGGTGAGGTTGGTCTTCACGCCAGGATCCTCTTCCACCGCCACGCCGTCCGTCCACAACGCTATTAGAGTGTCGCCGTTGGGCAGAGAGAAACTGTAGCTCCTGATGTTCGTTGCCTCGCTCTGTATCTCTGCTGGCAGGCTTACGGGCTCGGCTCCAGCCATGATGGTGCACAGATTGCGAATCACTCTCATTTTAGGTATCTGCAACTCGTGGCCCGTCTCAGCGAGTCCTGTGGTGATGTCCGTGCCCAAGTGCATCACGATACCTCGGGCGAGGTATTTTGCGGCCGTTGTCTCACTGTATTCCGAATACTCATTGGGAGAAGGATTCATGGGGGTCAGCCAATGCAGTTCCTCGGCTATGTATTCACCCTCAAAGTCGCGGGAAGAAGCCACATCCTTAATCTCTTGGAGTAGAGATGGATAGTTATAGTAGTACTCCTCCCCGTATTCCGGGGAGGTTCCACTCATAGCGTGCCAGGAAACCGCGTCTACCAAAGGCATCACATCTGAGCTGAGAATGCCAAAGAAGTATTCGAACTCAAGTAAAGGGGCGATATCTGGACCTCGATACTCAAGGAAAGGGGTGAATGCTCCAACCACTATCTTCGCCTCCGGATGCTCCTCGCGGATGACTGGGACAGTTCGTTTAACCAGGTTTATGTAGTCATCCAATTCTACATATTGTTGGCTGCTTGGGTCCTTGTCAATGTTCGGCTCATTCAGTATTTCATAGTATTCGATTCGGTCCTTGAAATGGTGGACGATGAACTGCACGTAGTCGAGGTAACGCTGTATCTCCTCCTCTGTCTTAAACCTAGAGTATCCTTCTTCAACTTGGATTGCTTCATCCCAATAGACTAAAACGTACATGATCTTTATGCCGTTGTCGGCCAGATCCGTTATTGCATTATCCTGTTCAGGGTCGACGTAGTATTCAGAATATGCTCCCGTGCTCTCCACCTGAATCCAGTCCATCCAATCAATGGAGACGCGAACCCACTTCAACCCTGTATTGATTACTTGATCAAGATTCCACTCCTCGATTCTTTCAAGACTCCACATATCTCCAATGCGGTTGTCTTCGAGTTCTCTCGATTGCTTGGGCTCGAGCCGGGTTTTTGGGAGATTGTTTCCCTCTTGAAGGTTCGTAGATCTACTCGTGCCCGACGTAGGCGCTGAGAATGGGCTGGTATTGCCGTCAGCGTCGGTGGCCGTGGCAGTCAGATGGGGGCCGGTGAAGGAAACGCCCTTGTTGAAGGTGATAACACCGAGACTATCTGCTATCGTCCTTCCCTCGTAAATTTCTCCTTCATCGGTATTGTCGGAGAAAATTTCTACGGCACAGTTGGCGCAGGCGGCGCCCGTCACGGTGCCGGCGGCCAAGTCGAAGTCGAAGATGAGGGGGGCGGGCAAATCGGTGTTGCCACCCTCCCACAGGTAGATGCCCTGGCGCCCGTTGTCGTGGATGCTGTTCTGGGTGATGGTGTTGCCAAGCGAATTCGAGCCAAGAATTGCTATGCCGTCTACATTGTTATGAGCGATGATGTTGTCACGGCCGATCACGTTGTCGCGGGCACCCCAGTCAATGGCAACCCCGAATTGGAGGTTACCCAGAGGATTGAGCCCGCTGATGTCGGTACCGATGTGGTTGTCCCTGATGGTGTTCCCTTCTCCCGTGCAGCAGATGTATACGCCGCTCTGCCCGTTGCCGCTGATCAGGTTGTGAATCACCTGATTGTGAGAAGCCCCGTTTATGTGGACACCATCGCGGCGAATGCCCCACGCCGCTGTCCCGCTCAGGTCGGTGCCGACATAGTTGCCGATGATGGTGTTGAAGGACGTATCCGCGTCCCAGATGCCTACGCCAAAGCTTCCATTGCCGCTAAGCAGATTTCCCTGGCCCAGCGGACCGGCGCCGACGACCCTGTCACCCCCAACGGTACTGTTTTGAGCGCCACCTAGCAGGCCAACGGCGGCATTGGGGAAGCTGATAATCTGCAGCCCACGGATGATGTTCCCGTCAGAAGCGATTTCCAGACCGTTAACCCGCTCATCTGTAATCGTGCTACCGTCCAAGACCACTCCGGCGTTGCTGCCGTCGATCGTCAGGTCGCCCTGGGTGATGGGTGGCAGGCTGCTGGTGAGGTAGATGGTGGCCGGAGCCTCAGGCGGGAAGACGGCAGGGTCAAAGGTGATGGTGTCACCGCTCTGGGCCTCCAGCAACGCCCGGCGCAGGGTGCCGGGGCCGCTATCGCTGGTGCTAGTGACGGCAATGGTCCTCTGCGGGGTTGCCAGTGCCCCCCGTCTTTCGGGATAATTGTATCCAACTATGCCTGAAACGAGGATTGCAATCGCTAGAATTCCCAAAACATGTTTCTTATTCTTCATCATTGCTGGTTCTTTTGAAAGCTCCTCCATGATCTCCCTCTCAATCTCCTCATTCGGCTTCTCAGCGCTTTCCTCCACAAGAGAAACCAC
>JBHIBM010000316.1:0-2754 GCA_046759085.1 Candidatus Zixiibacteriota bacterium | reverse complement strand
TTTATATCTATTGGGAAAGGCACGTGGCCGGCGAGTTGGGTTTGGCTCTGGACGATTCCTGGATTCACATGGTCTTTGCCAGAAACTTGAGCGCCGGGGACGGTTACTCCTTTAATCCCGGCCAGCCGGTTTCCGGATCAACTTCTCCGCTCTGGACTCTGCTTCTGACACTTTTTTTCATCGTAACGGGACCAACTCTCTGGACGGCCAAGATCCTGGGAATGGCGCTTTTTCTCCTCTCCATCTTAGTAACGTACAAGCTGGCACAATTCGTCTGGTCGGATGAAAGAATTGCCTTCTTTTCCGCCGTGCTCGTAGCTCTCTCCCCTTTTCTCAACTGGGGGGCGCTCTCAGGAATGGAGGTCAGTCTCTATGTAGCTTTGAGCCTGTGGGGAGTATACCTTCACCTGGTCAACAGTGAAAAGAAGAGCTTGAAGAGATACTCCTCCACCCTGGTTTTAACTTTGGCTGGTTTGTCGCGGCCGGAGTGCTTCCTGATTCTCATCATCGCCTGGGTGGAAAGGTTCCTATTCACGAGATTTCGGCGACAGAAGGAAAGGTTCGGAAAGGTCGCGGTTGAATTCTTACCGCACCTTTTCATCTTCGCGGTTCTCACCCTGCCCTATTTCATTTTCAATCTGGTGACAGTTAATAGCCTCTTCCCCAGCAGCTACGCCGCCAAAACGGGAAGCGGAGGTGTATTCGGAGAGCTCTTTCAGGGAGATCTTCGAGGCACAATCGTCAGCGCCACGATAAAGCCGCTATATATGGTGATTGTGGCCCTCGGCACCCTTCTTTCGGACAATCCGATTCTAAGCCTCGCCTTCCTGTTGGGAATCATAGCACTTGTTAGGATCTCCGGTGAGAGAGTAAGAAAAGAGCTGTGGTTGCTTCCCTCTCTACTCCTCCTCATCCCTCTGGGGATGGGGCTTCTCGGGCACGTCAAGGCACTGGGGCAATCGAATCGTTACGCCGCTCACCTTTTCCCTCTGTTTATCATAATTGCAGCCGGAGGTATTTTCTCCATACCGAGACTCCTCTCAGGAGACGGCAACTTGACTCAAAAGGGCAGAAAAGCTTTGTATCTCACTGCATTCTTAGTCATATCTATATTCGGAGTCTTAGCGTTGACACAACCATATCTCTTCAAAATCAGCGAAGAGATAGCTCCTCACACCGGCTTGACTCATGTGAGCGCAACTGATATTCAAGCATATTTGGCACAGGTTAATCTTTTCCTCAAATTCTTGCTTCTGAGCTTGATTCTGCCAACTCTAGTATTCTCCATCCCCAGAGCAAAGGGCAGGTATGAGAAACAGGCGATATTTCTATCCTATGGACTGATCATCCTATCCCTCCTCCTCACAAGCAAGAACAACATCGCCTACGCTGATTATTATGCCTACAACGTGAAAAACATAAACGATCTCCACGTCGCCACTGGAAGGTGGTTAAACCAGAATACTCCAAAGGAGGCGGTGATAGCCATTAACGATATCGGGGGCATCGGCTATTTTGCCCGACGGGAGATCATCGACTTAATCGGTATGGCTACTCCGGATATCATCCCCTACAGACTGAGGGGAGAGTCGGGAATTATCGACTACTTCAAGACTGTGAAAAGACCCGACTATCTGGTCATCTATCCCGAATGGTTCCCTTTGATTGACAGCATGGAAGAAGATTTCAAAAGGATAAAGGAGTTCAAGATTCACCACAACACCGTGTGTATACACGACAGACATTTCGTGTACGAGGTGAGTCTGACAGAATGAGTGTCCTATTGCTCTGCCTGAAGGTTGAGAAATGCCATTGAGATTTTGCCTTGTAATATTCATAATCGTTATAGTAGCGAGCTGTTTCTATTTATACAAGGAGAAAACTGTCGCTGGGGATTGGGGTCTGGCACTGGACGACTCCTGGATCCACATGGTTTTTTCCAGAAACCTCGCCGGCGGACATGGATTCTCCTTCAATGCTGACGAACCGGTTTCGGGAGCAACCTCACCCCTTTGGGTCTTTCTGATGAGCGTAATTTTCATCTTGGGGACAAGTCCCATTTGGGGCGCCAAGTTCATTGGCGTAATTCTGTTCATGGGCAGTTGCTTTTTCGTTTACAAGATAACATTGGCTTTGACTTCCGATAAATACTCCTCCTTCTTTGCATCTCTGATGGTCGCACCTTCCCCCTATCTCATGTGGGGGGCTCTCTCGGGAATGGAGACGGCCTTATATACGTTTCTCTCGACCTTCGGCATATGGGTACACCTGAAGTGTTTCAGAGCACCCGGCATCAAACGTTATCTCCCCACCCTGGTATTCACACTCTCCGGTCTGGCCCGACCGGAATGTTTCCTCCTGGTCATCTTCTCCTGGGTTGATGTTTTGATTCATGACCTGCGTTTCAGAAGGGGTAGAACCTTCACTTCCGGAACACTCCTTAGTTATCTACTGCATCCGGCCATTTTTCTGATAACGACAGCACCATATTTTCTTTTTAACTACGAAACCACCCACAGCTTTTTCCCCAACACTTACGCCGCCAAGGTGGGTTCGGCGGGGCTCTTCGGGGCTCTCTCCTCGGGAAATCTGAGTGCAGTAATTACGACCCTGACAATCAAACCACTATACATGTTGCTAATCAGCATCATGGTGCTTTTCAAATCCAACCCCCTGCTTTCGGTTTTCTTCCTTCTGGGACTGTTCGTCATGGTGAAAAGATATACAGACCCGACTGCCGAGGTTTCATCCCTC
>JBHIBM010000315.1:0-2760 GCA_046759085.1 Candidatus Zixiibacteriota bacterium | reverse complement strand
ACAGCATTCAGCTCGTTGATTTCCAGCGGCGGTGCGGCCAGAACCACTGGTCGGGGTGTTGCCTGATAATCTCCTCTAATTTGGAAGTATAAGCCTGGGTCAGGTTTTCGACATCTTTTTCCTTATCACCGCTAGACTCACAATTGAAGGGCGGATAGACAACAATATGATGTCTGTATTTCCCCCTGCGAATGATAAAGCCGGTGAGTAAAGGAGAACTGGCCTTAACAGCGAAGGCTGCTGGTCCTTTTGGAGTGGAGGCCGGTCGCTCGAAGAAGTTTACGATAGCCCCATCGCTTCCAGCATCCTGATCCGAGAGCATCGCCACGAAACGGTTGTTTTTCAAGGATTTGAGAATCCCCTTCGCCGCCGTTCCCATCTTTATTATCCCGATCCCCATCCTCTGGCGCTGCTTGTTCATCAGGTTGTCAACTCTCAGGTTGTGTTGCTCTCCGACCAGGAAGTCAATCGGGTAACCTCTTTTGGCCAGATAAGCCCCGGCCAGCTCCCAGCTCCCGAAATGTCCGGTGACCCAAATAGCCCCCTTCCGCTTTTTTTGGACCTCATCAAAATATCCAAAACCTTCCTCCGTGATTATCCCCTTCATCCGGTCGAGGCTCAATTTGTCGTATAAAGCATATTCCACCACCGAGCGACCGAAGTTGCAATAGGCATCGAGTCCAATTTTCTGCAACTCCTCTTCAGAGTATTTGTCCCCGAAAGAGTCCCGGAGGTTCTTCAGGGTTGCCTCCCTGCGAATTCCGATGACTTTGTAGGCGACATATCCCAGGAAAGCGCCGAGGGAGATTGCCAACCTGTGAGGAACCACCCTGAGAAGGAAAATCACGCTGACAGTGAATATATACTCAATCAGATGCCTAATCTTTCTGGTCATCATACGGGAATTCCCGACCTAATCGCTCCATCCTTTCCCACTCTTTAAGCCTTTTCCGGTTCTGCCTCTTCTTCCAGATGAAAGCCATAACGAAAAGCAACACCAGCAGAAACCACAATATCGAAGGGTCGGTCAGGACAAAGAGAATGTGATATTTGTGTTTGGCGTGACTCTCGAACAGCTTTTGAAACTCCCAGTAGGAGAGGCCGGTGGCTCGGAAAAAGCTCTCCTTGAAGGGACTCTCCTCCCTCATGAGGGTCACAAACTCAACGAAACCCTGTCTGCCGAATTCGTCCACAAAGAAATTTAAAGCCAAGAAGCTCTCGGTGTAGGCCAATCCTGCTTTGGCCCGATGGAACTGGTTGACCTCGTCCAACTCCGAAAGGGGGATGAAGGAGCCGGTCAAGAGCGCCTTGGCCAAGAGGAGATCTTGCCCCAGCCTCCATTCGTGAGATTGCCACATGGCGAAGCCCTCGTGAATCCAGCGAGGCACCCTCCGATGACCGCTGGCGACCTCCAGACCCAAGTGAGCAAGCTCGTGAATCAATATCCTCTTGAACTCCGGGTTCACGGTGAGATTCTCAGGTTGCCTCATAACGATACTTTTGGAACCTAAGAGGGCAACCCCAACCCCCCATTCAGGCACCCGGCCTCTGGTGAGGGTGGCAAATTCCGACTCCGATTTTGCGATGTATATGCGAAAACTGTCGCCGTACTCGTAATCGAAGAAGGTCTCAAAATACTCGAATTTCTCTTCAGCAATCCTTTCCACCTCCTGCCTCAAAGTAGGGTCTTGACAAAATATCTGAAGAGAGAAGGTCAGCCCTGTTGCGACCAGCTCGCAAAAAAATAAAAAAGCCCCGGAGGACAGTATCAACCTAATCTTACCCGGGGCCATAGTTATTATGATGCTGTTAGGTCAACTCGTACGTTTCACCAACCGCCAGGACGACTCCCTTCACCGACAAGCCCTTTATTCCCTCGACGAACTCCCTGGGGTCCTGCTTGATGACGTTGAAGGTATCATAATGCATCGGGATGGCAACCTTCGGCTTCAAGAACTCCGTAGCCTTGACCGCCTCTCTTATTCCCATGGTGAAATTGCTTCCGATGGGGAGCAAAGCCAGATCTAAGGGATAAAGGTCGCCGATAAGCTTCATATCGTAAAAGAGCCCGGTATCGCCGGCGTGATAGATTCGCTTGCCGCCGAGTGAGACCACAAAGCCGACCGGATTTCCCATGTAGAGGATGGAATCGCCTTCGACCATTCCGGAGCCGTGGTGAGCAATAGTCACCGTCACCTCCCCAAAGGGAAACGTGAAGCTTCCTCCGATGTGCATCGGATGGGCTTTCGCTCCCTTGTTCTCGAAATAGGTGGCTATCTCATATGGCGCGATAACGGTGGCACCCGAACTCTTGGCGATGCTGAGCCCGTCCCCGACATGGTCGCCATGACCGTGGGTTAAGAGCAGATAGTCGGGCTTCAACTCCCCCGCGGAGGCTTTCGCCAACGGATTGCCGGTCAGAAAGGGATCGATTAGAAGCTTGTATTTACCATCGTCCAGGAGGAATCCAGAATGTCCCAGATATGTTATCTCGACCATCATATCTCCTTCACCTCTAAGTCTACTTTTGCCTAATTTAACGGTGGTCGAATATATTGTCAACTAAAACGGACCCGGGGTGAACGGTCCTCCACCAATTCTCAATTTCCCTGAGCGATGAAGTCAGAATATATCTCAGAGAAGGATAGACGACTCACGATTCACCACTAACCACTAACCAGAACTGGCTTGATTGACAAAGCATGTGAAAAAGATTATCATTGCGCAAAATCATTGTTTTTACTGAACGTCCGCCCACCT
>JBHIBM010000314.1:0-2784 GCA_046759085.1 Candidatus Zixiibacteriota bacterium | reverse complement strand
AATCCTGATAGAGGTCTTCAACCAGTATCAGAACCTTCTTACCTTTCACTCCAGTTTCCTCTTCCACTTGGTTCCCTCTTTGGTGTCTTCCAACACGATTCCCTTTTTCAGGAGTTCATCTCTGATGCGGTCGGCCTCGGCCCAGTTCTTATCCCCGCGGGCCTGGTTGCGTCCTTCAATCAGCGCTTCGATCTCCTCGTCGATGGTGGATTCCTCCGGCCGGATGAAACCTAGTACGGCATCGAACCTCTTCAGTAGATTTAAGGTTTGCTGTGCCTCCCCCTTGGAGATCTGTCCCTCTGCAATCAGGCTGTTGACCTCCCTCACCATGTCAAATATGGAAGCGAGGGCAGGGGAGATGTTCAAGTCCTCATCGAGGCCCTCTTCGAAGCCGGTTTTTGCTTTCTCCAACACCGGTGCCACTTTGCCGCCATCGTTGTCGCCCCTGACGTCCTCTAAACTCCGCCAGAAGTCCCGCAGTCTTTGAAGGGAACTCAGGGCTCCACTCAGTCCCTCGAAGGTGAAGTTAAGCTGCTGGCGATAGTGAATTGTGAGGAGCTGATACCTGATGGCGGTCGGGTGATGTCCTAACTTTAGCAGATCCTTCAAGGTGTAAAAATTGCCGAAGGACTTTGCCATCTTGCGCCCCTCCACCATCAGGTGGGCGTTGTGGAGCCAGCAGTTGGCGAATTTATCTCCCGAGGCCCCCTCCGATTGGGCAATCTCATTCTCGTGGTGGGGGAAGATGTTATCGACTCCCCCGGTGTGAATGTCGAACGGCTGTCCTAAGTATTTGATGCTCATGGCGGAGCACTCGATGTGCCAGCCGGGTCGCCCCTTGCCGAGCTCGGTCTCCCAGAAGACCTCTCCGTCATCTTCGTCCCAGGCCTTCCAGAGGGCGAAATCGGAGGCGGTCTCCTTTTCGTATTCGTCCGAGTCGATACGGGCACCGGCTTTGAGCTGGGAGATGTCGAAACCGGAAAGCTTGCCGTAGGGAGGGAAGCTTTTGACCTCAAAATAGATTGAGCCGTCCTTCTGGTAAGCGTGACCCCTTTCCAACAGAGTTTTTATCATCTCCACCATCTCGGGGATGTGCTCCGTTGCCACCGGATAGTGCTCCGCCCTCTCAATGTTTAAGGTGTCGATGTCCTCGAAGAAGGCGTCCTTGTATTTCCGGGTGTACTCTTGGAGTCTTATCCCTTGCTCTCTGGAGGCGCGGATGCTCTTGTCGTCGATGTCGGTGACGTTCATGACCTGAATGACATTGTATCCCTTGTATTTCAGGTACCTCCGGAGTAGGTCCTCGAAGATGTAAGCCCGATAGTTGCCGATGTGGGCGTAGTCGTATACTGTCGGTCCGCAGGTGTACATCCTCACCTCGCCGGGCCTTATGGAGCTGAACTCTTCGATCTTCTTGGTGAAGGTGTTGTAGAAACGGAGCGCCATCTTGGCTTTTTAGCGATTGGTCAGGCTATTTACAGTTTTCTGATCCAGAGCCTTTATGACCTCGACCAATAGTTTGACCAGGTTATCGTAATCCTTGCGGTGCAGAATCCCGACGTGTCCGTGAATATACCGGGTGGGAACCCCGAGATACAAAGCCGGCACCCCGATACGATTGAGGTGGATTCTGCCGGCATCGGTGCCGCCACGGGCTAAGGCGGTGAAGTGATAGGGGATCTTTTTCTTCTCAGCGGTGTTGATGATCAGATCCCGAAGGCGGCGATTGGGAACCAGGCTCCCATCGTAAACCGCAATGGAGGGCCCACTTCCCAGTTTCTCGGGATGCTCTGCCCCCTCCCCGGGAGTGTCCATGGCGATGGAGACATCTACGGCAAACCCAACATCGGGGTCAACATAAGAGGAGGCAGTCGCCGCCCCTCGTAGGCCAACTTCCTCCTGCACGGTGCCTACTCCATAGACGGTGTTGGGATGCTTCACCCTCGAGAGCCTCTGGAGGACGTCAATCACCACCGCACAACCGATGCGATTGTCCCAGGCCTTGGCCAGATACAAGTTCTTATTCCCCATGATGGTGAAGTTGCTGTCGGGAACGATGGAATCACCCGGACGGATGCCCAATCTCTTGGTGATATTGACACCCTTTTGAGCCCCGACATCGATATAGAGATCTTTGATGTCTAAGACCTTCTTCCTTTCTTCGTCCGTCAGAAGGTGCGGCGGTTTGTAGCCGATGATTCCAGGGACATCCCCCTTGGAGGTCTTGATTATCACCCTCTGAGCCAGAACTACGTGCCCCCACCATCCCCCCAGGGGGAGGAATTTGATGAATCCCTCCTTGGTGATCTCCCTCACTATAAAGCCGACCTCGTCCATGTGTCCGGCGATCATCACCTTCGGCTTCGGGGAGGTGCCGGTCTTTTTGGCGATGAAGCTGCCCAGGCGGTCGTGCTCGATATCGGCAACACCCTTGAGATGTTCTGCCATTATCTTGGCGACCTCGTCCTCGTGTCCGGGGACCCCGTGAGCATCGGTTAGCTCCTGCAATAGAAGTTCAGTCTTATCCACTTTTCCTCCGGTTCAGTTAAGCTTAATTCTCAACGAATTATACGGAATTTAAGACAGCGGGGCTTATTTTTCAAGCCTTAGTTGTTCAATGGCCTCTGGAGCTTCGCCCAAATCCTCTATGATGGCATCAGGTTTAGTGTCCTCAGAGTAGTCTCGTCCCTTTATCAATTTCAGAATTGCCTTCATTCCCAGGCTCTTGGGTCCGGCAATATCCTCTTTGAGGCGGTCGCCCACGAAGATAACCTCCTCGGGTTG
>JBHIBM010000313.1:0-2811 GCA_046759085.1 Candidatus Zixiibacteriota bacterium | reverse complement strand
TGTAACCGGATACAGCTCCACAGACCTAGCCTTGCTACTGAAGGTCTCGGCATTCTGGGGGGCGCAGGAGGGGTCCTTCCTGTTGTGGCTCTGGTTTGCCTCGCTTCTGGGACTCTGGGTGATGAAGAGGGCCAAAAGCCACGAGGGCTGGGTGATGTTCTTCTACCTCCTCTGCCAACTGTTCTTGTTCGTCATGCTTTTCGTCAAAAGCCCCTTTGCGAAACTGACCTTCACCCCCGTCGAGGGGAGAGGTCTCAATCCCTTGCTGCAGAACTTCTGGATGGTGATTCATCCCCCGATAGTCTTCGTTGGGTATGCTGCCCTAGCCATACCCTTCAGCTTCGCATTAAGCTCACTGATCACGGATGAATACAAGAGGTGGGTCAAGACCGCTCTCCCCTGGGTGATCTTCTCGGCCGTGACCCTTGGGATCGGAATCTTCATAGGCGGCTACTGGGCTTACGAGACCCTGGGATGGGGCGGCTATTGGGGTTGGGACCCGGTGGAAAACGCCTCCCTGATCCCCTGGCTGTTCAGCCTGGCGTTACTCCACGGGATGTTGATAGAGAGCTCCAGGGGAAGCCTCAGAAAGACCAATCTCTTCTTAGCGATCCTCTGTTTCCTTTTGGTTTTGTATGGAACCTTCCTCACCAGAAGCGGAGTTCTGGCGGATTTCTCGGTGCACTCCTTCGGGGATCTGGGAATCAATAACTACCTGATTCTCTTCATGGCGATCTTTGCCCTCTTCTCGCTCGGCCTTCTGATTTACAGATCCGGAGGCATCACTGCCCCGGTCTTTTCGAAAACGATATTGTCCCAGCAGTTCACAGTTTTTTTCACTCTGCTTTTCCTCTCTCTCTCTGCGGTCTTGATTCTGGTGGGAACCTCTGCCCCCATTCTGACTCGGATTTTCGGCCAGGCCTCCGCGGTCCAGATAGACTATTACGTCAACACCCACCTGCCGATAGCGATTGCCCTGGGGTTGCTTCTGGCCTTCTGCCCCCTTCTGGCCTGGTCGGGTACTACCGTCTCTGATATTGCAAGGTCGATTCTTCCGCCGCTGATCGCCGCCCTTTTAGTTACGGTGGTGGCCTTCGTCCTCAAGGTCAAGGAGATAAAGCTGGTTCTCCTGCTCTTCACTTCCCTGCTGGCCGCTTTCGTCAACGTCGAGGTTTTGGTCTCCAGATTGCGGGAGAGCTGGGTGAGGCTGGGCGGTTATCTTGCTCACTTCGGACTGGCGATAATGCTCATCGGGGTTTTGGCCTCCTCGGGATACAACAGCTCCGAGAGGCTTGCCATCGCGGAGGGGGGGACGGAATCAGCTTTGGGTCACGAGCTGACATTCCAGAAGGTGAGGGAGCTCTCCCCCAAGAAGACCGAAGTCTGGATAGAGGTGAGAAATGGAGTAGACAGCTTCATCGCCAAACCACTTTTCACCATGGGAGATCAAGGTCTGGTGCGGACTCCCTTCATAAAGAAATACCTCTTCTCGGATTTCTACATATCCCCGGAGCAGATCAGTAATAACCAAGAGAGGGAGGGAGAAAGCTTGATCTTGACCAAGGGGGAGGAGAAGGAGCTGAGAGGTTACCGGATAAGATTTCTCGACTTCGACCTCTCCCCGCACAACGCAGGTCAGGGGGGTGGGGTTGGAGCAATCCTGGAGGTCAAAAGCGAAAAGCTGCAAACCCAGATAACTCCACTTATCCAATTTGATCCGCAGGGGAAACGGATTTCGGAACCGGGCGAGCTTCCCGATGAAGGAGGCTTAGTTTTCCTGGACCAAATCAGGGCAGACTCAGGTCAGATCCTCATACGCGTCGCCTCCGCCGAAGAGGTTCTGATCCTGGAGGTCTCCAGAAAGCCGTTGATCAACTTCGTCTGGTTGGGAGTGATTCTGATTTCGGTCGGGATGTTACTCGCAACCAAAAGGAGATTTTCCAAACTTTAGGGGGAACTGACACCCCGACGCCTCCCGGCAGCGGAAGCGGTCGGAGGAGGATCAAAAAAAAGATGTCTGCAAAAGGTAACGTTCACTTAGGTTTGGATTTGGGCTCCGTCGCCCTGAAGGCGGTCTTGCTTGATGACCAGAAGCGGGTCATGGAATCTCACTACCTCCGTCTGGAGGGCCAGCCGACGAAGGTGACCTACCGATTTCTTCAGGAGCTTCTGGATCGACCTTGCTATAAGGCAATTGCATCGGTCTCTTTCACCGGCTCCGGCGCCAAGAGTTTGTCAGAGGCGATGGAGGCCAGCTATTTCAACGAGGTCATCGCCCAGGCAGAAGGGACCTTTCATCTCCACCCGGAGACCAGAAGCATCATAGAACTGGGCGGGGAGGATTCCAAGTTGATCCTTCTGGGAGAGAACGGAGACGGCTGTAGTCCAAGGATAAGAGATTTCGCCACCAATTCGCTCTGTGCCGCCGGCACCGGCTCGTTCATAGACCAGCAAGCCTCCCGGCTGGGGATAAAGGTCGAAGGGGAATTCGGGGAGCTGGCGCTCCAATCGAAAAAGCCACCTCACATCGCGGGGCGCTGCTCGGTTTTCGCCAAATCGGACATGATCCACTTACAGCAGATAGCCACCCCGGTTTGTGACATCATCGCCGGTCTGTGCTTTGCGGTGGCTCGGAATTTTAAATCCAACCTCGCCGCCGGCAGGAAGTTACTACCGCCGGTATCTTTTCAGGGCGGACCGGCCGCCAATCTCGGTCTGGTGAGAGCCTTCAAGGAGGTCTTCAACTTCGGGGAGGGGGAGTTTTTCGTTGCGAGATTGCATCCCTTCCTGGGGGCGATAGGCGCCGTCCTC
>JBHIBM010000312.1:0-2817 GCA_046759085.1 Candidatus Zixiibacteriota bacterium | reverse complement strand
CAAGTGCCGACCACAACATCGCCAGAAGCTCTTAGCTTTCGCGAAAGATAAGCTGCCGGAACTGTGCTCAGATTGCAACCTACGCTACACTCGAAACCCCTTGAGGATGTTTGATTGCAAGGTCGAGACCTGCCAGATTATTCTCAAAGAGGCTCCGGTGATGTTGGATTCTCTTTGTCATGATTGCCGGGAGCACTTCGAGAGAGTGAAACAGAACCTGGAATATCTGGAGATAGATTTCGAGCTCGACGACCACATGGTTCGCGGTCTGGATTATTACACCAAAACCGCCTTCGAGATAAGGTCTGAGGAGTTAGGGGCGCAGGACAGCCTCTCCGGCGGGGGGAGATACGACCTTTTGGTCTCGGATTTGGGGGGAGAGGAGACCCCAGCGATTGGATTTGCTGCTGGAACCGACCGGTTGATTGTGGCAATCGAGAGCCAAAAGATCGGTTATGCTTCCGATGAGAAGATCGATATCTTCATCGCTCCCGTGGTAGAGGAGGCAAAGAAGACTGCCATGAAATTGCTCTTCAGCTTGCGAAGGAAGGGGCACTCCTGCGAGATCGATTATCTCGACCGGAGCTTGAAAGCCCAGATGCGGGAGGCCAACAGATTAGGAGCAAAGAAGGTCATTATCGTTGGAGAGAGGGAGTTAGAGGAGGGAGTCTACGAAGTCAAAGATATGCAAACCGGTGAGCAGGTGCGCATGCCACAAGCGGAGCTGAAGGTGTGACAGAAGTCAACGTCACACCGCCGTTAGAGGAGCTTTGGGTCGGATAAATTCCGACCCCTACGGACTATTTTGTAGCGGAAACCTTCAGGTTTCCAGAATTGGAGAGTAAGAATACCACCGCTGAAACCAAACCATGACAACTGATTTCTCCAAGCTCAAACGCACTCACACCTGCGGGGAACTGCGAAAAGATAAAAGCGGTGCAGAGGTCACCCTCAACGGCTGGGTGAACGCCTGGCGGGACCACGGGGGACTTTTCTTCGTCGATCTCCGCGACCGATACGGGGTCACCCAGGTGGTCTTCCATCCCGAGAATCTCTCACCTGAGGATATGGAGATCGCAAAGAAATTGCGTTACGAAGATGTCGTCTCCGTCTCCGGCAAGGTGAGCTCCCGCCCCGAGGGCGCCGTCAACGAGGAGATGCAAACCGGCGAAATCGAGCTTACTGCGAATTCGGTTACTCTCCTGAACAAGTCCAAGACGCCTCCATTTTTGGTGGAGAACGAAATCAGCGCCTTCGAGGATTTGAGGTTGAAATACCGCTATATAGACCTACGCCGTCCGGTACTGAAAAAGAAGATCGAGATCCGTCACAAGGTCACCATGGCGGTGAGGGACTACTTAGACTCCAAGGGGTTCTTGGAGATCGAAACCCCGCTTCTGATGAGAAGCACCCCGGAGGGAGCCAGAGATTACATCGTCCCCTCCCGGACCAACCCCGGCAAGTTCTATGCCCTGCCGCAGTCTCCCCAGCTTTTCAAACAGATCCTGATGATTGCGGGATTCGACAAGTATTTCCAGTTAGCCCGCTGTCTGCGGGATGAGGATCTGCGTGCCGACCGTCAGCCGGAGCACACCCAGATCGATATGGAGATGTCCTTCGTCACCATGGATGACGTTTTCGAAATCACGGAGGGGATGTTCGCCCATATCTTCAAAGAGGTGTTGGGAGTTGAGGTTGAGACCCCCTACCCGCGACTGAAATTCGAAGAGGCCATGAGAAGATACGGCACCGACAAGCCCGACACCCGCTTCGGGATGGAGATAGTCGACATTTCCGATATCGCTGGGGAGAGTGGCTTTAAGGTCTTCTCGGAGATGGTGAAATCGGGAGGTGTGGTCAAGGGGATAGTTCTCCCCGAAGGTGCACAGATGACCCGGCGGGAGATCGATGAGCTTCAGGAAATCGTCAAATCGGCTGGAGCGAAAGGGATCGTTCACCTCTCAGCTTCTCCGGAGGGATTGAAATCGCCGGCGCTGAAATTCCTGGGGGAGGAGGTCTCCGAGACCATCGCCTCTAGGGTGAAATTAGAAGAAGGGGACATTGCCTTCTTCATCGCCGCCCAGGGGAGAATCTGCAATCTCTCCCTGGGGAATCTGCGCCTGCATCTCGCAAAAAGAAGAGGTTTGATTCCGAGGGGAAAGTGGAACTTCGTCTGGATTCACGAGTTTCCCCTTTTCGAGTATAATCCAGAGGTGAAAAGGTTCGAGGTTATGCACAATATCGTCACCTCTCCCTTTGAGGAGGACATACCGCTTTTGGAGGAAGGCTTCAAAATCCAGTTGGCTCTGGATTCGCCGGATCATCCCTGGGCCAGGATCAGAGCCCAGCAGTACGACCTGGTCCTAAACGGCACCGAGATCGCCTCCGGCAGCATTCGTGTTCACCGTCGTTGGCTTCAGCAGAAGGTGTTCGATGTCCTTGGGATAGGAGAGGAGAGTGCCAAGAGGAGATTCGGTTTCCTCTTAGATGCCCTTGAGTACGGCGCTCCGCCTCACGGTGGGATCGCCCCGGGGCTGGATAGAATCGTGGCCCTGATGACTGATTCGGAATCGATCCGGGAGGTCATCCCCTTTCCGAAAACCACCGCGGCGCAGTCTTTGATGGACAGCTCCCCGGCGGAGGTCGACCCGGCGCAGCTACGAGAGCTGGGAATTGCGATAAAGAAGAGGTAGAAACGAGGTGTTGAGCAGAGCTTGGATACGACCATCAATCAGAAAGTAACTGAGAAGATCGACCTTTCCGGAGTGGACCAGCGAGGCCTGTTCGGACAGAAGGGCGTCTATCTGAACCTCATCG
>JBHIBM010000311.1:0-2820 GCA_046759085.1 Candidatus Zixiibacteriota bacterium | reverse complement strand
GAACCCGACTCTGGCGGGATGGGAGGATACTCCCAATCGGGCGATGGGTTTGACCGTCGACAACTCATTCAATTATGTAGCCGATTGGTCCGAGGTCGAGATCTATCTGTTCGGCAGAAGCCACCAGCCAGACATCTATATCGATTTCAGCCTTCTGGACCTCGGGAAGGGAGAGCTGGGAGAAGTAATAGACACCTTCTTCACGGTGTATAACACCGGCGGACAACCGCTGAGAGTCACGGACGTAACTTGGAGCGACCCCGACTTCAATGTCTTTCCGTTGACAGCAGGTATCCCCTCCGATTCTTCGTTTGATTTTCAGATCACATACGAGGTTACGGATAGTACCTACAAGACCGACTTAATCCTCATCCATTCAGAGGATCCCGACGAGCCTGGCACCCTCTTCAGAGTTATAGCAAACGGTGCTCCCAGATTGCAGATCGGCGACCCCGCGCCCGATTTTACTCTGCTCGGCATCGACGGTGAGACCCACACCCTTTCCGATTACTACGGCACCGTAGTTTTATTGGCATTTTTCGCCACCTGGTGACCGGTATGTGGTCCGGAGTTTTCGGACCTGGAGGTCTCTTTCTGGAGGGCTTACGGTCGTGACCAGTTGATGGTGTTGGGCCTTAATTTCTTCGAGGGAGAAAACACCGTTAGAGACTTTGCTGAGCAGTTTGGGATTACATTCCCTTTGCTTTTGGACGGCTTGGAATATCAGGACTATTCGCAGCCAGACGCTCAATCCCCCTTTCCGCTTGATTACATTATCGATCGTGACGGCAGAGTAGCCTATTACAACACCGAATATGATCCTAATCGCATGCGCGCCATAATTGATTCCCTGGTCAACCCGACAGACGTTGAGGACGACGGCTCAAGTCAACCGATTCCGTCACATTTCGAACTGTCCGGCAACTACCCCAATCCCTTCAACGCCGCAACGACCATCGATTACCAGCTGCCGATCTCGAGCGAGGTGAGATTGGAGATCTTCAATGTCCTCGGTCAGAAAGTGGCAACCTTGGTGGTTGGCAGACAGGAACCAGGATATAGATCTGTCAGCTGGGACGCTTCAGCGGTCTCTTCCGGTCTCTATTTCTACAGGCTTACGGCTGGGGAGTATACGGAGACGAAGCGGATGGTGCTGCTGAAATGACAGTCACAGCATCTTAAGCGAATAGAACTGAGCCGGGGAGGAGACTCACGGCTCAGTTTCTCTCCTCCCTCAACTGGTTACGAATTCCCCTTGACTTAAGCGGAGCGTAAGTTATCTTAGTAATGACTTCAGTGTTTCTTTTCAGTCTACCCTGAAGAAAGGAGTAGAAAATGCGACTTTTGGCTTCAGTTCTGGTTTTTGGATTGGTCATCTCCGCAAATGCCTGGGCGATCATACCGTTGGAAACGGTTCCCTCCTGGAGGTCCGTGGAGTCGAGCTACTATTCCACCGGGGCGATCCTCTGTGATGTCAATGGCGACGGCTTCATCGAGTTTCTGCTCTCCAACGGCAACGACATAGTGCGGGCCCCCCAATTCGTCTACTACAACAGCAATGGGGTGTTGGAGAATTCCGCCTCCTGGGTGTCAAACGACATCAACTACTCCGGGCATAGTGCCATCGGGGATATCGACTCCGACGGATACCCGGACTGGGCGATTTCGAATTACATCGCCCCCGGCTGGGGAACTACGAACTCACAACTCTACAAAAACATCGGCGGCACTTTTGAAACCTCCCCCTCCTGGCAGACTTCCGACACCTTTCACAGCTTCGCCTGCGCCTTTGGCGATGCCGACGGCGATGGCGATCTGGATTTGGCTTTCGCCTGCGGAGAAGCTTACAACCACTTCGCGGAGCATAATCGAATTTACTACAACAACGATGGCGTTCTGGAGACTACTCCCTCCTGGGTTTCAGACAACAGTGGTTATTTTTATGATGTCACCTGGGGGGATGTCGACAACGACGGTGACCTAGATTTGGCCTTCATCGCCTCCGACGGGCCGATAATGATTTACCACAACGACAACGGCTCTATTGAGACCTCCCCCTCCTGGCAATCGGTCGCCACCGATGACGGCAACACCTTGACCTTCAGAGACATCAACAACGATGGTTACCTGGATCTCGCAGTCGCCAACAACTACCAGCTTGGGGGCGACGGTTACTTCGAGGTTTACATGAATTCGGGAGGAGTTCTGGAGACAACGCCCTCCTGGGTCTCCGACACTCGAGGTTACGGGTCTGCAGTCTCCTTCTGTGATGTGGACTTCGATGGAGACCAAGACTTGGCCGCCGGAAGGTGGTGGGGATACACCTGGATGTATGAGAACTTGGAGGGGGAACTAACAACCAGCCCGGTCTGGAGGTGTAATAGCTCTTATCAGAGTGTGGTCGAAGAGCTGGTGTGGGGAGATGTTGACAACGACGGAGTGCGTTACGTCGAGGGCGAAAGGAAATCGGGAGACGGCCAGAAGAAAGTGTTCTATCTGAACAACTACCCTGCCCGTGCCATCAGCTCGGTGGTGGTGGATGGACAACCACTGAGTCTAGACCAGTACTGTTACGACTTAGCTTGCGGATGGATAGCTCTGGCGGAGGCCCCACAGAACTACATAGAGGTCGATTACTCCTTCTCCGTTAAGCCGGACTTAGGGGTTTCCAACTGGGACCGGGAGAATTACGTCTTTGAAAACTTGAATGGACCTTTTCCGGAGGCCTCAGTCGTCATCGCTGCCAACGATGCCCCAATCGAAATTCCACCGGAAGGAGGCTCCTTCACCTATCGAGGTACGCTGGTAAATAACCTGAGT
>JBHIBM010000310.1:0-2832 GCA_046759085.1 Candidatus Zixiibacteriota bacterium | reverse complement strand
GGTGGGATGTCACACGCACCCGCCCGAAAGGGAGAGGTTAACGCAGGTCCTCCTCGACGGTCCCGACCAGCTTGAGTGCGTATTCCCCGACCTTCGGCACGGGAGGGAAGCG
Organism: Candidatus Zixiibacteriota bacterium; assembly: GCA_046759085.1. GTDB lineage: Bacteria > Zixibacteria > MSB-5A5 > DG-27 > DG-27 > DG-27. Next base: position 2,720 of record JBHIBM010000310.1, on the reverse strand, counting down.
GAAGTACTGGAACCAGCCGCCGGACTCGATGACCCCGCGACCGTGGGGCAACTTGGCGGTGAAGTAACGCGGAATCAGGCTGTCGTGGACAGGCCTGGCCCCCTTGAGGTAGACGAAGTACTGGAACTTCGTCAAAACGCGGTGTCTCCGGAACGCCTAGAAGTCTACTCAGCCGGTGTAGACGACGCTTCGTCGCTCACCCGAGACGCCTTATTTGGCCAATAAACCACCGTCATGCCAACAACGCCGCCGGCCAGGGCTAAGCCACCTAACGAAAGCGCTGCGTTTACTGGTCCGTCACGTTTCAGAATCGTCAGTTGCACTGCATTCGGGCCCTCGACCACGTTCTTAATGTTAACCTCCCACAGAACTCCCTGGGGAATGGCGATTGAGATATCTTCGCTGGTCGTCTCTTCTAGCTTAAGGAAGGTGGCCTCATCCAGGTCCAGGGGCCCCGGGTCGTCCGGGCTCCACTTCAAAGCCTCCAAGTTCACTGGATTCGTCGCCTTGAAGGATACATCTACCACGAGACTCGTGATAGCATCGCCCCCCACTCCATAAGTACCCATCAAAGTAATCGGCCCAGCGTGGAGGGTCTCCACGAAAACCTCGCCACCCGCCATCAGGCTAATCGACCCAACAAGGAGTAGAATTGCCAGTACTTTCATGGCCTTTCCCGCCCGTATTGCTTCTCCAAGATTATATAATTATTGCGCCGGCTCTCATCTTTGAAGCGAACTAGCATGCTTTCCCTCACGTCTCTGGGCCGTCGGTGAAGCCCACCTGAACGTTGGTGTACTGATCAAGGATGTTGGCGCCGTTGTAGTTTCCATCGCCCAGAGTGATGTAGCGAACGACGCTCAAGTCGTTGCCATACCAATAGAACCAATATGTGTCGAACCAGATCGTCCACTTGATCTTAAACGTAACCTTATCCCACAGCCTCGGTTCTGCCAACTGATCTGTGACAATCATCGGCCATATCATGTCACCGGAGACCAACTCATCTCCTGGCCAGTTCACCTGGAACCAGCCGCAATACTTCTCTCCGCCTCCGAGATTCTGACAGGGTGTCGGGATATCTTTGTTCCAAGTCCAACCTCCCGGAGTGATCGAGGCGGTGAAACCGGCTGACGCTCCCTTCAACGAGCCTCCGACTACTACCCCCCATGTTACTTCGGCTGTGCTCCCTGTGTAACCAGACATTATGACGTGGTCTTTGGCATTTATCCAGTCGATTACGCCTGCATGGTCTTTTATCCAAATCTCGATGCGCGTGTGTTTCGTGGTGACGTGCCAAGGCCAGCAGGTCTGCTGTCCCTGAGACTCATAATGGAAGTGCATGTCAAACACTTCGTAATTGTTGGAACCCTGTGCCTTCTCCGGGTCATATGCCAGGTCTCCGGGCATCTCGGCAGAGTAGGAATAGTCGACTTTCCGCTCGCCACAGGGCGAAGTGCCCCAGAATTCCTTGGTGTAACCCTCATATGCCTTAGACAGGCTCGCATCGGTGGGATACCAGCTCCCGCTCTTGTACCCGTTGTAGTAGCCCGATTTCGAGGCTGTGATCTTGAAATAGTATGTCTTGTGGGTCTGAAGACCTGAAATCGTTGCAGAATGCGTGTCGCACGCAAGGTCTATCGTATTTCCGTAGGCGGTAGTTGGCCCCCACTCAAGGGTGTCGCACGAGCTGCTGGGTGATGTCGACCATGAAATCGTTGTTTCCTCGCCGCTGATTGAGTTTCGGTCGACATTCAGATTGTATATGCTTACAGTAGGGGGCGGGCCACCCCCTCCCCCACCGCCACCGCCCTCAATTAAGGGGTCGATGAGTACAGAATCCCCCTCGTCTAGATTGAAATCGCCGAACATCACCTCAACGGAGCTGGGTGTTCCGGGGCTGACAATCGTGCCGAGATACTGGTGCAGAGCGTCTTCCCAGTTAAGCCCGAACTGAATGGATTTCCGAGCGGCATCGAGAAAGACCATAGAGTTCTCACTGATGGGAGCGAAGACGTGGCGTTGGGTTTGAGCCATATCGATTGGCCCATGAACCCGAGTACGGTCTGCTCCGACCCGCACCTCTAACTGAGCCCAACGAGCACGTATATCGTCGAGACGCCAGGCTACTCGGAATGTTCCCTCCCCGGCTATGGACTGCAATTCAACCGAGATCTTAGGGCCCATCCAGGGCACGTCCACCGACGAGCCTTCGTAGAATATTGAGACGGCCAGTCGGTTCTCCATGATCCCGAGTGCACTTACTCTATGCCGGTCTCCCACATCTTCTGTCAACAACACCGGGGTTCCGCTCCAGTCCATAGGTATCCATTCTTGGTCCTGTAGCAGGAAGACCTCCCAGGAAACAGCACCTGCCAGTAATTCCGACCCGTCACGGCTGGTAAGCATGGCCTATAAGGGACCAATCTCCATCTGAAAGTGCTCGTTGATATAGGTCGTTCCAATGAATACCGCATTATCGGTTGCAGCCGTCTGAAAGGGAAATAAACTGGCTACCAGAACGAAGGCAACCATCCCGATAGCATGCCACACGCGCCTCCTATGAGCGTCTTCCGTCGGATCTCCCCCCATGCGACTTAGAGTACTATGCGATACTTTCTGAGCATAAAAGCTTTTCTGCGACACTCCCTTCACTTCCTCATGCAATCATAGGAGGTGTCATTCCGACATAAATGGAGAGAGAACGCTGTCATACATCT
>JBHIBM010000309.1:0-2842 GCA_046759085.1 Candidatus Zixiibacteriota bacterium | reverse complement strand
AATTCTGCAGGAGTACGCCCAATACGTTAGACCCGAAGATCTCCCCCCATTTGTCTACCGTGATATGTACAGTTCTTCCATCTCCGTAGATCAGCCGATCTACAACGGTGGCACGGAGATCACCGCCTTGCGCAATCTGATTTTGAAAGGGCTGGAATCGGTGCCCACGGTGGAGGCTCATGAGGTCGGCGCAGATTGGCAAGCGCGGGAGCAACGAGAGGTGAAACCCGCCCCCAGCATGGAGGAAATGGAAAAGGAGCTCATTGCCCGAACCCTAAGAGAGGTGGGTGGCAACCGCAGAAAGGCCGCAAAGCTTCTGGGCATCGGAGAGAGGACTCTATATCGGAAATTGGACAAATACGGCTTGAGCTGAGAGCCTCGTTTGCACAGCTAATGAGAAAATGTAACGGAGACCTTTAGGTCTCCAACTCACCTCGGTCACAGTCGTCTTGAGAGGCACCCGTTATTACGCAACCGTCCTGTTGACGCTCATCCTGAGTTTCACAAGGCTGGGCTTTTCTCAAACCGTCTTCGAAACCTATCTGGAATCCGAGGAGGAGATAAACCAAGCCTATTATGGCGGGGAGCTGACCTACGAGCAGCATCAAGACCTGCTGGATTTGTATTTCGACCGGATAGACCCTGAAGCTGAAGAGCTCTCAAGACTTGAAGCAGTACCCGGGGCGACGAAATCTGATCTGGAGAGGATCAGAGAGATCTTCGAAGAGGAGAACAACCCTGAGAGGATCGCAAGAATTCTCAGAGAAGACTTAGACTTAAGACAGTACCTCCCTTTCATGAATGTGAAATCCCCGAGCAAGAGAGAGATGGATCTACGAGCCTACTGGCAGACGAATGTCGATCTTGCGGAGGGAACGACTCAACCCGGAGGCGACAGGAGTTACTTTCAGTTTCGAATGAAGCTCAAACCCCATTATGAGATTCTCTTTCAGGGAGAGAGGCGATATTTCGGACGAATGGAAGTCTCCAAAAGGTATATCAAGGTGCAGAATCGGGGATTGATTCGGGAATTGATTCTCGGCAATTTCACCGCCGAATATGGCAACGGCCTCAATCTTGGCAGATACGACTACTGGCGCTACAACACCGACTCCTATCAAGAAGAAGAGGGTGATTTCCTCATCCCGAATTCAACCTGGTATAACGGAATCAAAGCCTCTCTGTTCAATGGGAGACTCCGTCCCGATATTATTTGCTCCTATTATGAAGGCGATTCCCTGAAAAGAAACCTGGTCGGTGCCAACTTGACCTGGCGGGGAAACTGGTTCTCTCCCGGAATCGCTTATAGTCTTGATTTGACGGAAGATGAAGATGGAAATGAGCTTGAGAACGAGTGTATCAGCCTGCACGCTCGTTTGAGAGGTGAAAAGAGGGAGGTCAAAGGAGAGGTTGCTCTCCTGAACTGGGATTACGGAGCTGTCAATCTGCAGTTCCTGTTAAGAGAGAGAAACTACTCCACAGAGTTCACATTCTGGGGCTATTCAAATAACTTCGTTAACTTCCACACCTCCTCCCGGGCCAATCCCGATTACTTCACAGTCTATTTCGACGAGGTTGACTACGATTTCCGTTCCCCTCAAGCGGGGGAGATTGGATTTTCAAGCTCCAACAGATTCAAAATCACCGATCGGCTTCAGGGAAAAGCGAATTTTTCCGGCTGGGGCAATCGGGTGAGAAATACCAACAACCACGACCTACAATTGGGCGTGATCGCCCATTTGAGCGAACCCTTCTCGCTCCGGTTCGACCAGTTCATAAAGAGTAGAGATAACCAAGAGGAACCGCATCAGAGCTACACCTCCCAGATTGAGGCTCAGAGCTACCATTTGAAAGATTTCCCAATCCAGAGTAAGGTCTCTTATAACCTGAAAGATTATGAGGTCACCGGAAGAAGAAGTTATACATACTTCTGGCTCAGGATCGGTATCTTGAATCTGAAACCACTTGAAATATTCTCGCGGATAAAATATGTTTATCGAGAGTTGAAATATTCGACCAAGAAGTATTGTGAATTCTATCTGGAGGAGAATCTGGACTTCTGGGAGGGTTTCAATCTTTCGGCGAAATACCGGGCCAATTATCGGGGACTTGTCGCCGAGGATAAGGAAATCCGGGTCCGGCTGCAGGCTCTCTGGTGAGACAACCGCGTTGGTTCACGGTTGACTGTTGACGGTTCACGGATTTTTCACCGTTGGCTTTTTGCCTCTTCTGACCGCAATCGCGACGAAAATCCGACACCACCATGAAGAAAATCCTCCCAATCTCGCTTTTGCTTTTCGCCTCCGTTTTCAACGAAGCCGCAAGCCAAGTAGTCTTCAGCGAGGTTTTGGCCAACGAGCCGGGAAGCTGGGTATATCTGGAGTGGGTGGAGCTTTTCAATCGTGGCGAAACTGAAGTCGATCTCTCTGGGTGGTCTTTCATCGAGGGAGGTGACACCACCGAGTTACCAGAAGAAGCCATGATCTCTGGAAGGGGCTTTTTAGTTCTGGCCCGTCACCTTCTCACCTCCAGCGAGGAGATGAGCTTCGAGAGATACTGGGGAGACAGCTCCGGGGTGTGGGGAGATGCTCCCGCTGAGAGCTATCCTGCGTTCGAAGCTGAGATGAGCCTCGAGAATCCGGAGGGGGAGGTAATTCTATGGGACGGGAGTTCCTACGAGACCTCCTTTTCCTGGAATTCTGACGCCGAAGGTGGCGTCTCCTGGGAGAGAATTGATTTAGACGGCCCCGATGAGCCCACAAACTGGTGGCCCTGCCCGGATCCGGAAGGCTCCACACCTGGCTGGGGAGAAAGCCACCACGATTATAGCCCAGAGATGTTC
>JBHIBM010000308.1:0-2862 GCA_046759085.1 Candidatus Zixiibacteriota bacterium | reverse complement strand
ACGGCAAACAGGAGACAGGGAACAGGGAACAGAAGACAGGCGTTATCTCTGAAGCCTCAGCAAATACTCACGCGGAGATGCTCTCCATTAGCTCTGCCACGGCCCTCTGCACCTCCTTGGTCTTGCCCAGATAAGCTTGGTAGAGTCTCTTGGAGGCCTCGGGGTCGTCCACTCCCCCGAAGCCCATGATGCTGGCGGCCTGCTGGAGATGGTGGATCTCAATTAGATCGTCGGCGGCAACGGTGAGGCGATAGAGGTCTCTCAATTTCTTGAGGAAATCCAATCCCTCCTCCAGGACTCCAAGCGGTGCTGTGAGTTCTCGGCGCTCCTCCTTTAAGCTCCTCAATAGCCGCCGGGAGATCGGCTCCCTTTTGCCGTATTTCGCCTTCAACAGAAGCAGAACCATCTCGATGTCCCGCAATCCCCCGGGGATCTCCTTTAGGTTGCTGGCCCGGGTTTCACCTCTCAGGTTTTCTCGGTGTCGGGACTCGATCTCCTCTATCATCTGGGCGATGTATTCCTCTTTCCTTTCGAATATGTACGGGATGATGATTCTCTCTTCCAGCTCCCTTTCGAATTTGCCGCTCCCCACCAGAAGCCTTGACCCCAATATCTGAGATTTGTCGATGAAATTCTCCCGCGACTCCCTCGCCAGAATCGACTCCAGCTCCCTCAAGGTGGCCACATAGCTCCCGAAGTGATCGGCAAAGCGGTGGTGGGGTAAAAGCCCCCTTTTGGAGATCTCGCCATTCATCCTGGCTATGATTTTGCAGCAGTAATCTCTCTTTTCCCCCTCCTCGGAATTGAGCAACACGATGAGGTCGAAATCGTCATCGTAGCCCTGCTCCCGGGCATGCCCACCGGCAGCGTAGATGGCTAAGAGGTCATCCGTCACGACCGTTTTTCCAAGAGAGCTGTCGAGCTCCAATTTGCAGAGCTCAAAGAGAGTCTCAGTATAGTCATCCGAGAACTCGGTGTACTCGGCATCGGTCTCACTGGAGGGCGCCCCCCGCAGGGTCTTCAATGCCACCCGCACGAACTCCAGATCGAAATAGTCCCCCAGCTTTCTCTTTTTCTCCTCCACGGAGGCCAGGGTGCTGAGCTCCCCATAAAACCCCTCGGAGATGCCCCGGAGACGGGAAAGGTCGTTGAGGTTGCGGATGTATAAAGGGTATTTGGCCACGATTCTCAGGAAGTGGTTCTTGAAATAGCGGCTGGTGCGGCAGTGAACCTCGCAGAGGGCCTTGAGCTCGGGAAGTACCGGGATGACCTCCGGCTCGTGAATCTCCCTCTCCAGAAGTGTGGAAAGCTTCTGGTGAGACCCGGGGTCGGAGAGGTTGAGGTAGCTGTTGAGCAGTCCCGGATAGGCGTAGAAGATGTGCGCCATTTTCGGGATGACCTCCGGCACCGCCTCGATTATCTCCAGAAAGTAGTTGTCCAACTGCCGGAAGAGGACCTGAGAGCTGGGGTGTCTTCTGTCTTTGCCCAGGATGACCAGAAGGCGTATGGTGGAGGCCAAATCGAAATAAGCTCCCTCAATATACCCTTTGATAGTCCTGAATTTCAAGCGATCGGAGAGAGAGTCCATCCCCTCTATGAAGCGGTCCAAGACCTCGGTGCCCTCCTCCAGCGCCTCCAGAAAATCGTCCCAGTAGGTGATGCCCTGGAAGAAGAGACTCGCCTCCAGAAAATCGATGGCCATGTTCCCCTCGTAGATTTCAGTGGAATCCTCGTATTTCGAGAGCATGGGGGTGAAGAGGCTACATCTCTTCAGGTGCTTCTCCAAATCCTCCGTGAGAACCTCCACCGCCTCCAGAGCCCTCTCGAGCTGCTCGTAATAGTTGACCAGCAGAAAGTCTTTGCCATAGACCACCCCCCTTTTCTCGTAGCCGAGAACGGAGGCCATCCGCTCTAAGGGCTCAGAGCTGCCCGGCTCCCCCAAATAGATCTCCTCCTCCTGCACCGACAGAAGCTGGTAGAGGTAGCGGAAGATCTCCAGGAAGGTCAAGGCTCCCTCCAGGGCATCGTAAGCTTTGTAACGCCGAGGATTCTCCAGAGGCAGCTCCGCCAGGAGATCCCAGGCATTCACCTTCTCGACTCTGTAGACGGTCTTGTGGGTTGAGAGCAGACCTTTTATCAGACGCAGTCCGTCCTCCTTGGGACAGATGGTCTCGGGGGGCCTCAGTCGGGTCTGGAGGGATCTCAGCTCCCCTAACATCCCCCGCAGGTAACCCTCGTGGCGGCGGTTGTCGCTCCGATCCGGTTCGTAGAAGTAACGGGAGGTGACCCTCCGCTTGAACTCTCCGAAAAGCGCCTCGCTTCCCAGAATCGGAGCCGCCCCCAGCATCTCGGTGATTATGACGAAATCGCCGATCTGTCTTTCCAGGAGCTGCTCGTACTCCTCTATGGTGGCGGAGTGGCTCTGCTTCCCGACGTGCTCGGAGAGGTGGAAGTGCAGGCGGCTGGCTTTTTTCAGCATCTCGTTTGCGAGCTTGCTGATGCCATGATTGAACATCTCCCGGTCTTTAGTGCCGTCGTCCACCACCCCGACGTCGATGTCGTCCTGGTCGGCTCTGGTCCCCACCCCCAGGATCACGAAGCGGGGGCATTTCTTGACGTCGATGAAAATACCTAAAAGCCTTCCCATATAATTCTGAGTGAGATACCGGAAGTTGTGACCGGCCTCCAACATGAACTTGCGCCACAGGGGAGTTTTCTCGACCTCCGCCACCATCTCCATGTTCAACACGTCCACCATTCTCAGGTTCATGTGCAGAAATTGGAGGGCGTAATAACATCCCAGGAAATCCAGCTTCTCGCTGCGGTCCTTTGCCACGCTCAAGACGATGTCCATCTCGGTGG
>JBHIBM010000307.1:0-2867 GCA_046759085.1 Candidatus Zixiibacteriota bacterium | reverse complement strand
AAGCCGGACATCTGTCCCGTATACCGATGGCTTTGATCATCGGTGTCGGTGCCGGCATGACTATACCGGCATACATGCAGGCCCGAATCATCACCCACATGAAAGCCAGCATGGTCTCCTTAACCTCCATCAACGGTGTCATAATTGTGGTGGCCCTATCCTGTACCTTGGTATATTTCTTCTTCTCGAAGGAGCAGAGGGGAGCCTATGGCATCGTCGCCAAACTGGGGATCTATTTCCTCATGATTTTTTTCGGGGCCACTTTCGGATACACGGTGATGTCCCGTATCTCTCTTCTCATTGGCAGGATGCAATTCATGTTGGGCGATTGGCTGGGGATTATCAGTTGACCGCGAAAAGAAAAACGACCTCCCGTAGGACTTCTTACCGGGAGCGAAAGCCTTCGAAGAAGAAGAGCACCTTCCCCTTCAAGACGGCTGCGGTCTTGCTGGTGATTATTGTGCTGGTGGTGTTGGCGGTGAGTTATCTTGACCTCGGTGAAATCATCGACAGATTTCTCCAGAAAGAAGCAGAAGGCCACCTCATAGAAGGGGCGAGTTTCCGCATCAGTGAGCTTTTGGCAAATTATGGTGCGAAACCCGAAAGACTGGAGTTTGGTCCTGCCGGGGAACAGCTCGGTTTCGTGAAGAAAAGTCTGCCGAAAGCGACGGCGCAGCTCCCCCTGGCCTATTCCCTTCTTCTGGTTCAAAGAGGCTTAGATTCGGCCCTGGCCATTGACGGATTCTCTATCGGGGAGGCGGCTATGTCGGGCGATAGAAGGAGGCTGGAGATCGAGGTGCAGTCAGCTCAGCTGCAGCCACTGTTGGGCTTGACAGTCATCTCTTCTCCGCTACTATCCCCGCTCCCCTCGAATTTAGCGGTGGTCATTACCGGTCTGGAGTCGGCCTCCGACAGGCTGAGGATGGATTTTTTGAAGCTCGATCTTCCCCTGACCCTCCTCTTTGATTTCCAGAACCGGGAGACTCTGGGGCTTTTATCTCTGGTCAAGGAGAGCCACAAGGAGGTAATCCTCTCTTTGGCTTTGCAGGAGGGGAGATTCAGCGCCGCCGCGAAGTGGTATGATTTCGGGAGACGGGATCAGAAGTTTGAAGATATGGTTGCTCGCATGTTGGAGCGTTTCTCTTTTGTCAAGGGGATAAGCTTCGCGGAGGATAGCCTGACTGCCGGGGAGGGCACTAATTTAAGGAAGGCCGTTCAGGAGGCTTCCTACCGAGGCGGTTATCTCTTCGCCCTCTCGCCGAGACTGCATCAGCAGATAAGTGAGTTGGATCTCGGGAGACAGGTCACTGTGTATGGTGGGGAAACGTTGCTTCAGAGACATCTGAAGGTATCGGGAAGCTTGAGACACCGGCTCTTGGTTCTGGGCGACATCGTGGTCCACCGTCGCAGTGGAATTGTCGCTTTAGAAGCCAACTCCGAAACGCTTTCGGCGTTGAAAGCGATAGTCTCTGATTATCGCAAGAGGAACTTGAATTTGGTTTTCATCTCACAATTGGCTTGAGGTGACAGTAGGATGATAATTCTTCTCCTGGAGATAACTGGAGGTATCTATGGCTCGTTTGAGCGTTAATGTAGACCACGTTGCAACCCTTCGGGAGGCGAGGGGTGGCAAGCTGCCAGACCCGGTTGCCGCCGCCATCATAGCTGAGATGGCCGGCGCCGATGGAATCACTATCCATCTGAGGGGCGACCGCAGACACATAAAAGACAGAGACCTTTACATTTTGAGAAATGTGGTCCACACTCATCTGAATCTTGAGATGGCGGCGACCCCCCAGGTGTTAGAGAAGGCCCTGGAGGTTGTCCCCGATATGGTCACCCTGGTCCCGGAGCGCCCCGGAGAGAAGACCACCGAAGGGGGATTGGACCTGGAGGCGAATTATGATCTCATCTCGGAGACAATTGGGGAGCTTCAGACCAAAGAGATTTTGGTGAGCCTTTTCATCAATCCGGATATAGATTCGGTTAAATCCAGCGCCAAACTCCGATCTGATTATGTTGAGCTGAACACCACCGCCTACACCGAGGCCGAGACTGCCTCTAAGGAATCGGAAGAGCTTGAGAGATTAGGTCAGATGGCGGAGTTGGCGGAGAAACTCGGTCTGGGGCTGAACGCCGGTCACGGTCTCAATTACAAGAACATACAGCGCTTGCTGGAGATCGAGCAGATTGAGGAGGTCTCCATCGGGCATGCCCTCGTCGCCAGAGCAGTGTTGGTTGGATTCTATGGGGCGGTCGAGGGGATGCTCGAGTTGGTGAGGTGACCCGGGCAAAGTAGCGCAAGCGCATCGGCACCGCACACCGCGACACACCGTATCCCACGGTACCCCATCGTAGCCCAGCATAGCGCACCGTAGCCCACCGTATCCCGTCGTAGCCCAGGTTGTCTCAACCTGGGCTTTCTTTTCGAAATATCCTTGACTTCCTGACAATATGCGTTATCCTAAATTCATAGAGGACGTTTTTCTCTTCCAATTTCAGGGGAGGTATTCATGAGAAGATCGACTATCCTATCGCTGATTGTGGCAGGATTACTGCCGTTTTTGCCCTCGGCGTCAGAGGCTCAGGAGACGCAGGTATTGATATGCGACCTCGTCTCCTCAGAATCATCGACAGGTAGCTTGCTTGACTCCATTTATTCCGAGCTCGGTTACGATGTCGAAAGGATTCAGCACATCCCCCCCAACGACTCTTTTCCAGAGGCGACAATCATCTGGGCCGGCATACCAGAATACTGTTTCTGGTACTCTCTCACTGAGGTTGACACACAGAGAATCATAAATGCTCTCACCTCTGGGAAGTACATCTGGGCCATGGGCCAGGAGCCTTTTTTTGATGCGGGGCTC
>JBHIBM010000306.1:0-2872 GCA_046759085.1 Candidatus Zixiibacteriota bacterium | reverse complement strand
GAAGTAGACAACCTTGTTGAGTCTAGTCTTGCCAAAAACACCCTCTTTGAATTGCCCCACAAGATACAGCAAAAAGGCTCTCTTGTACGCATCTTTAGAGATAGTGGCCATGACTTAAGCTCCACAAAAAAGCGTCTATATCCACAGTGACTCCAACATGGACAATTCTCGCCCTTTCATTGCTCTATCAATTCTCATCCGCAGATACCAAGCAGTCTTGTATGGCAGACCCAAGTCACGGCTTAACTCGACTGTGCGGATTCTCTTCTCGGTAGCAGACATCAAGTAGATTGCAAGAAACCATTTAGATAGAGGAATATAGCTTTTATGAAAAATGGTTCCAGAGGTTGCGGAGAATTGATAGCGGCAACTCGAGCATTCGAACTTGTCAACCGCCTTGAGCCTGTAAACTTTCTTAGCCTTGCACCTGGGACACACCGGTCCGTTGGGCCAACGCCTATCCTCGAGAAACTTCAGGCATTCGCGATCGTCAGAGTAGCTTCGTACTATTTCCAGCAGGCTCACGTTAGTACCACCGACAATTAGTGATATTCATTATTGTCTATTATTATTTAACAATAATATAATCGGCTTGTTCCTGCTGTCAAGTAATTTTTTTGAAAAAGATTTGAGGTCTCACGCGTACGTACGCCTCTAACTCGTTGCTGCTGCGAGCGGAGTCAAGCATGCTACCTGCTTTAGCGTTATAAGCCTGGCTGCCAACCTCGTCTTTCACTCATCGTATTGCTTGAGTGCCTCTTTTCTGATCTCCTCTAAGAGTTCCTTGAGCACTCCCTGATAGTCTGTTCCCCCGCAGATTTTGTTTTTCAACTCCACCGCCCTCAAGCCGTCGGTGATTTTCAGTTCGATCTTCCCTTGGTTCAGCTTTTCGAGAGCGTTGTCCCGGACGGTGTTCAAGAAAAGCTCGTCGGCTGTAACCTCTCCCCGGGGAACTGTCGCCATCTCGACGGTGGATATCCTCTCACCTCCAACAGAGACAGAGGCCTCCTTCTCGCCCACCGATTTCCCCTTTACACCGGAGACAACCTTCTTGGCAACCCTTTTCGCCTTCCTGCGAGCTACCTTCTTCACCGGCTCGACAACCGCGGGCCTCTCCGCGATCGCCGAAAGAGAATCCTCCGATACCACTGTTTCCACTCTGGACACAATCAACCCTCCAACTCTCTCTTTGCCTCTTCGACGGTGACCAGACCGGCTTCCTTCTTCTTGACGACGTTTTCGAGGTGAATCTTCTCCGCCTGTCTCTGCTGCAAAAGACCGAAGGTCTTGCGGTTGTCGAAGTGATACTCGCTCTCTAACTCGAAGCCGTGAAGTGCCAACTCGATCGAGTGCAACCACTCCATAAACCTCTTTGCGGCCCTCTGGACCGAGATGACGTTTCTCAAGACGATGTCGTATTTGAATTGCGCCCAGGTCTGGGTAGTCCCGTAAGAGTAGCCGAGCATAAAAGGGTCTAAATGACAGCCGGCACAGATGTCCTCGACCATGGCCCGATGAGTCAGATACCAGGAGGAGGTGTTTCCGCCGTGGCTGCTTGGCCCGATATATTTTATCTCGACATCGCTCCAGGTGATGGGGTTGTCGTCCGGTTCTAAGTCCTTAATCATCTCCACGGTGTCATCGAAGTATTTGTTGGCTCTCTCGACATACGCCTCCTCGGTCTCGGTGGAGAGGCGCTCCGGAGGTTTTATGGAGATCTGCAGGCGGTAGTAACCGGCATTGTGGGCCGCCTTCTGCATATCGTCAACCAGTCGCTGTTCGATGCGGGCAACGAAGGGGATCGATTGCAATATGGAACGCCCCCGAGGATCCGAGGCCTCACTGTCCAGACCGTGGTAGAAGGTGGAGGTGGGGTTGAGCTTGATCTTTCTGTCTTCAATCGCCTGGTAGATGTCCCACTCCCGGTCGCGGTTGGGAAAAAGCCTCAGGGTCTTTGCGTCAAGCAGGTAAAACCGGTCTATCCGATCTCTAGCGGGGGTGAGCACTACCTCCCCACAAAATGCCCCATCGGTGAAAAGGGAGTTGAAAAACGCGCTCAAAAGCGAGTCCCCACCGCCGAATTTCTGGAAACTGTAAGGGAAGAGACGACGATCTAAACCTTTAAGAACTCCGGTGGCCTCCTCTAGCAACCTCTGGTCATCGCTCCCCTTCAGGGTAAAATAGGTAGGTGCCGTCGCCAATCGGGCCCAGGTCCAGATGGCGGAATTTAAGACCGGAATGTTGTTCCTTAAGAATCGATATAGACCAATTCGGAAGCTGTGCCCATCTATCCCCTTGGGATTATAGTAATACCCCTCATCCAGATCGGGCTGGAAGCTTTCCCGGGAGACCGGCTTTGCGGGGTATACTCGCCTGACAGATGGTGTCGTTCGCCCACCGACGGCCTCTTTAGAAAGGGCAATTCTTTTTTTGAGACGTGAAAGGAGTCCTCTCATATTTGCTCCAGATATGTGGATTTACAGCCTACGATCAGCGACTGAGAAATTCTTGTATCGATTATGAAGCTTCGCAACCTACCCGGCCTGCTCTCTCCCTCTCCCATAAATGCCTCTCTCTTCAGAAACACCATCGATTGTATGTTCTTTGGTGAAGCGATCACTCCTCGGTGAGTGGCAATTCGCTTGCCACGATTCCGGTCGACAGCTTTTCAAGATAACTGCGGACATTGAACTCCGGACTCTGCGAGAAGGTTTACCGCAACGAGGTCAGGTCGGTTTTAGCTCTTCTCACAGCTTGGTCGTGTCCGAAAAACAGACGCCCGGTGCATTTTTCCCTTGACAACGGCCTGGCAGTTCAGTAAATTCGCAGCGGAACGAGAGTTTGGCGGGCAGAGGGATTTAATCACAGCCCA
>JBHIBM010000305.1:0-2879 GCA_046759085.1 Candidatus Zixiibacteriota bacterium | reverse complement strand
AAATTGATTCCCTGTTTCCTGCTTCCTGTCTCCTGTTCCCTATTTAAGTATGGTCATCTTCCTGGTATCAGAAAACTCTCCTGTCGATAGACGATAGAAGTAAAGTCCGCTGCTGAGCCCCTCGGCATCCCAGAGGAAACTGTGCATCCCCGCTGGCAACCTATTGTCCAAAGGCCTTGCGAGCACTCGCCCCAAGAGATTGTACACGGTTAAGGTAACTCGACTCTCGCCTGGAACTACGAACATGATCTCAGTTGAATTATTGAAAGGATTGGGATAGCAGCTTAGATGAAAGAATTGAGAGGGAACTGCATCCGCTGTTGAGCCTCCCTCGACAGAGGTAACGGAAGCATTTTCATAGTAGAAAACAAAGCCGTCAGTTCCACCAAGGAGATCCTCATCTCCATCTCCGTCGAGATCGGAAAAATCGAGATAAGAGAACTCGAGAGTATCTAAATCCTCAAAGATCTGTGGAGTCAATGTCCAAGACGGTTGGCCTAAAGAGCTTGTATTCATATATGCGTTCAATCCCTGAGACGCCAACAAGACCAAATCAAATCTACCGTCACGGTTCAGGTCAGCAAATCTCCCCGCATGACTGACATCATCCAAACCTTCAAGCCAAGAGGGTCGTTCACTCCACTCTGGAGAACTGGGTCCACCGACATTTTCGTAGAATCGAAACTGCCCCTCGGTGTAAATGAAAAGGTCCATATCTCCGTCGCTGTCCAGGTCTGCTAGCTCGGGATCACTGTCACTTTCAGGGTCATTGAAGTATCTGAAGATGGTCGTGTCGTACTCCCACTGCGGTTGGCCGGGTTCATACAGGTTCACGTATGTCTGGAGTAGAGTGTCGGTCGGATTAGGAGTGACATGGGAGAACCCCAAATCTACGCGGTCGTCGCCGTTGAGGTCTCCGGAGGTCAATCTCCAATGTCCCGTCAGGCGGGGGGCAGACGGTATCCAGGCGGTCTCAGACCACTGGCAATTGCCGTGGCTGCCCACGTTCTCCCACGAACGGAATAAACGTAGTCATAGAAATTTGGCCAGAAGGCGATGTTCCCTGTAGAAGTGAGATCGGCATCGCCGTCACCGTCGAAATCCAAGGCCTGGATGCTCTCACAGCGATAAACCCAGATGTTGCCCCAGATCTCGGGGTGCTCTTCATCAAATGCCATGTCTTGTGCGGAGCCGATGTTCTCATACAAGTCGAGGTTCGGTTCCAAAAAACCCATAATTAGGTCCTCGTCACCGTCGGCATCTAAATCAGCAAACGCCAGCTCAGGAAAGGTCGTGAAATACCTCCGGGGGATATAAAACTCAATCCGCTCCCATTCTGGATCCTCCAGCGAACCAATGTTCTTGTATCCGTAAATGCTGAAACCAGCATCCCATAGCCACTGGGTGGCCAAGATGTCACAGTCGGCGTCAGAGTCGATATCTATTATGCAAACGTCAAAAGGACCCCAACCATCTGGGGCCTCCATATCGGGGAAATAGGAGGTGTCTTCCTCCCAGGTGGGCTGAGAAATGGAACCGACGTTCTCAAAGAAGAGGAAATCGAACCAATAGAGGGCACTCAAAGCGCCCATGTCGAGGTCGCCATCCTGATCGTAATCCGCGAAAGTCGGATTGTAGACTATGGAATCTATCTCCGTAAAGATGCTCTCGTCGTGGAACCAGAGAGGATCTTCCGGGGGACCGAGGTTGATCAGATACTTGATCGACGGCCTAGCGAAGGTCACGGCGCTTATGACCAAATCCTCAACACCCGTGCCGTTCAGATCGGCAAAAGTGACAGCAATGGAGTCCCCAAGGGTCACCCCCTCGAAGATGCGATTGTTCTGTCTCCATTCATACTGAGAGGAGTCCCCGATGTTCTCGTAATACTGGATGCTTCCATCCCCGCAGCCGATTGCGAGGTCGTAATCTCCATCACCGTCGAAATCCGTAAAGGCCGGAGCTGATTTCCAACTGGGATAAACCCCGGTGCGATTGAACATGGTGTCGACCTTGGTCCAGGACCAGGTCTGAGAAAAAGAAAGATCTGTCTGACAGGAAATCAGTAAGATTAGAGGACAGAGGATACTGAACTTACACTTCATATTCTCCCCCAGACATTGAATCGTGACCCCTTAGTCGGACAACTGATAACAGCTGCAGCTATGGTTTTACGTTACCTCAAACCTCCGATTGTAATAACGTTGACTTCTCACTCAAGGAACCATCTTTTATATTAAACCGGCAAAAAAAAGACGGGGGATAAATTCCCCCCTCTACGGCGGATTCAACTGCCTCCCTATCAGAGATGTTATTTCCTGTCTCCTGTCCCCTATTTAAGTATGGTCATCTTCCTGGTATCAGAAAACTCTCCCGTCGACAGGCGATAGAAGTATAGCCCGCTCGGCAGCTCCTTGCCTTCGCTATCCTTTCCAGCCCAGAGGAAATTGTGCTCTCCCGCAGGCAGCTTCTCCTCCAGAGGCCTTATGACGGTTTGTCCCAGGAGATTGTATATGGTCAAGGAGACCTGGCTCTCTTCCGGAATCGAAAAGACTATCTCAGTCGAGCTGTTGAAGGGATTGGGGTAGTTCTGAGAGAGGCTGAAAGCCAAGGGAATCTGGCCCTCCGATTCCTCTTCGACGCCGGTCGGATTCAGGATTATCGTGACATCGTCGATATACCAGCCGTCCTGATTATCAAAGATGTCGCTGGTCAAACGGAAACGGATCCTGACGTCCTCTTCCCCGAGGTAATCACCCAGCGAGCGGGTCTCCTCCACGAAGGAGTCCTGGGCTCCGCTTATCTCCTCCCCCAACTGCTCCCAGCTTGAGCCACCATCGGTGGAGACCTCGATGTAGCCGAAATCGTCAGTGTAAATG
>JBHIBM010000304.1:0-2892 GCA_046759085.1 Candidatus Zixiibacteriota bacterium | reverse complement strand
CCTGGGGGTCCTACTGGTGAGTTTACTTCCGGAGCTGGGATAAAGGCGTGATATTCGTGGGGGCTCTGAATCCTCCAGGAGGACGAAAGTCGCAAAGTAATCGATCTTTGCCGAGATGGTCATAGACTCGCCATCGAACTCATTCCCCTTGAAGTCAAAAGTGGTATCCTGCTCCAGTTCATAAATGCCGAGCTTGGAGCGCTCCCCTTCGTAGGAGCTTAGGTCGTATGAAAGCTTCGCTCTCTTTACGAAGGGGACAGTCTGTGGGAAAAACGCATAAGCGGGCGAAGCGAGTTTACCCGAAGCTGGAACTTCAACATCTTCGATTTTGCACTTTGGTCTAATTCCGAAATAAAGAGACCCCGCGTCGAATTCGATCGAGACCATTCCATCGTCTGACTGATAAATCCCTCCCGGAGGACCAATTGACTTGCTCTCTCCACCATCATGATCATCCTCTATGGTGATTCTACTTTTCCAGGCAGTCGCACTCGGGCTATATGCGAAGAGAGTATCGGGGATGATGGCTCTGAGAAGATAAGCGCTCCTGGTCTCCCAGATATCGAGGGCGCTGACCCGGAACTGGAAGGTGTCGGTGGAATCTTCGACCCAGTCTATTCTGTAGACCGCACTCTCCCCCTCTCCGGGCAGTGATCCCAGATATTCCCAGTCTCCGTCTCTTCGGATTTCGAATTCCACCATCCAGATTGCGAAGTCGCCAGCGTTGATGTAAGCTCTGGCGGAGAAGCTATTCACAGCCTTAGATGACACTTCGAGGCTGATTACTTCCGGCGGATGGTCCACCAGAAGCTCGAAGTTCAACTCCGAGAAGTTGTCATTGCAATCGTAAGCTCTGATAGCGCCTCTATGTTTGCCCGGATGGAGAGCCTTCTGAATCTCGGTATCCAGAACTCCCCGACAAGGTTCACGGATCAAGTCGTAAAGATTGTAGTAGCTGTGGTAGTCGAGATCGTCCTCAGAGGTGGCCAGTTGACGCCGTAATCCAAAGTCCTTAAAGAGTTCCTGCTGCCGCGTGGTCTCAAAGGAAATCTTATCGAATCTCTTTGAGAATACAAGACTATCGTCGAGGAAGAACTCCAGAGCATACACGCCGTATGAATCTCTGGCCTCATAAATCCTGTCGATGACATTGACCTCGACTCCAAAACGACCCGAAACCGCCGGCGCCTCTATGAGTTCATAACGCTCCTCCGCTCGCTCGTAATAGGCCGGTATGATCTCACAGCTCCCGCTGTCCCGCCAGGGAGTCCGGGGGGATAGATCTCGAATGGCTAAATTCAGAAATCTCGGGGGGAGAGTGTCCTCGATCTTGTAACCGTTTTTCAGTGGATTGATAGGATTGTCACTCTGGTCTCGCATCTCGAAGTGGAGGTGGGGACCACCGGAGCCGGTCTGGCCGGTGTAGCCGATCAGCTGCCCCTTCTTTATGGGAATCTCCCCGAGCTCGTAGAAGACGTCTGTGTAATAGCTACGGTTCTTCACCTGCTCCTGGAAAACCCTCTTCTCGATTTCAGAATTGAACCCCGACAGATGCCCGAAAACTAAGATTCGACCATCATTCAGACGTATGTAAAGTGCTCTGCCGTAACCCCAGAAGGAGGTATAGGTGCGATAGAGGTGACCATCTCCGGGGGCATAGACTCGCACTCCGACCTTCCCACCGGTCCTCAAATCCAAGCCGGAGTGATAATGGAAGGATCGATAATCACAGAAAATGGAGGAGAGGGAGACCTCCCGTTTTAGAGGCCACTGTAATTCTGCCCCCGACGAGAACTGAGCTGGAAAGAGAAGCAGGAAGAGGAGATATTTAGCGAGTCTGGACACGGTCGGTTGTTTTGCTCACTCGTAAACTTCCCGTATCAATAGACTGAAGTCCAACGTTTTCGGGGAGTGAGTTAGTGCCCCCACAGAGATGAAATCGACTCCGGTTTCGGCGATCTCTCTCACGTTTTTCAGATTTACACCGCCGGACACCTCCAGCTTGGGTGCCCTGCCCTCCTGGGCCTCAAATCTCCTGGCGATCTCGACTCCCTCCCTGATTTCCTCGACATCGAAGTTATCTAACATTATTATGTCGGGTGAGAATTTCAGCGCCTCCTTGAGCTCCTCGGTGTTTTTCACCTCAACTTCGATCTTGAGACTATGCCGGCCCTTGGTTTGCCCCTGGTATTCATCAACGTAGAGTCTGGCGGCCTTCAAAGCCGCCTCTATCCCGCCGCAAGCGGCGAGGTGGTTCTCCTTGATCAAGATCATGTCGTATAGCCCGAAGCGATGGTTTTCGCCGCCGCCGACGGTGACGGCGTATTTCTCCAACAGGCGCATACCCGGGGTGGTCTTGCGGGTATCTAAGATCTTGCTTTTGGTTCCCTTGATTCTCTCCACGAACTTGGAAGTCACAGTGGCTATGCCGGAGAGCCGGCCCAGGAAATTCAAGGCTACCCTTTCGCCTCTGAGGATCGGCTCCAGTCCTCCTTCAATGGTCAGAACCACCTCCCCCTCTTTCATCTTTTGACCATCCTGGAGCTCAGTCCCGATTTTCAACTCCTTCTCCAGTTTTTTGAATAGGTTCTGAGTGAACTCTAACCCCGCGATGATGCCTCCATCTCTGGCAATCACCTCCGCCAGCCCCTTCCTCCCCTTGGGAACCACCGCCGCAGTGGTGACATCTCCGACTCCGACATCCTCGGTAAGAGCGACGTCTATCAGGCCATCCAGGTATTTCTCTTCTTCCCGCACGACCTTCAAGTTATCTGAATCGGCCTCTCAGTCAAGTTCTTTGTGGGGACTGGTTAGTGGTTAGTAGTCAGTAGTGAATTGTCTCTTCCGCACCGCCCAGGCTCTTGTCTGCCTAACTCCTATCTACTAATTCCT
>JBHIBM010000303.1:0-2895 GCA_046759085.1 Candidatus Zixiibacteriota bacterium | reverse complement strand
ATCGCCTTTTTGATCGAATTGGTCATGACCTCGGCGTAAAGGATTACCTCTCCGGCTTTGTTTCTGGCGGCTCGTCCGGCGGTCTGCACTAAAGAGGTCTCGGAGCGCAAAAACCCTTCCTTGTCCGCATCCAGTATTGCGACTAATGAGACCTCCGGCAAATCCAAGCCCTCTCTCAAGAGATTGATGCCGACCAGGACCTCAAACTCTGCCAGACGCAAATTCCTCAGAATCTCAACCCGGTCGATGGCGTCGATCTCCGAATGCAGATAGCGAACCCTGATGTCCAGTTGCGCCAGGTAATCTGATAAGTCCTCGGCCATCCTCTTCGTGAGGGTGGTGACCAACACCCTCTCCCTTCTGGAGGCACGCAATCTTATCTCCTCTACTAAATCGTCAACCTGGTTTTTGACCGGCTTGACGGTGATGACGGGGTCGAGAAGTCCGGTGGGTCTGATAATCTGCTCCACGACTACACCCTTTGACTTCTCCAGTTCGTACTGCGCCGGGGTTGCGGAGACGAATATGGCTTTATTCAGTCGCGATTCAAACTCCTCGAAATACAAGGGTCGATTGTCCAGCGCCGAGGGGAGGCGGAAACCGTGCTCCACCAGAGTCTCTTTTCTGGAGCGGTCTCCCAAATACATCCCCCGTATCTGGGGGACGGTCTGGTGGGACTCATCGATGATGCACAAGAAATCCTGAGGAAAGAAATCCAACAGGGTGAATGGGGGCTCCCCGGGCTTCCTCCCGGAGAGGTGGCGAGAGTAATTCTCAATGCCGGGACAGTATCCGATCTCCCGCATCATCTCCAAATCGTAGCGGGTGCGGGTTGCCAACCTCTGAGCCTCTAAGAGGAGGTTTTTCTTACGGAAGTGTTGAAGTCGTCCTTCCAACTCCTCCTCGATGGTGGTGATAGCAGCCTCCAATCTCGGATGGGTGGTGACGAAATGCCTGGCAGGATATATGGCGACGGTCTTTCGCTCCTCCAAGACTTCGCCCCGTAAGGTGTCCACCAAAGAGAGCCTCTCGATACTGTCTCCCCACAGCTCGATTCTGACTGCAACCTCTTCATAGGCTAAATGCACTTCGATAACGTCCCCCCTGACTCTGAAACTGCCGCGACCGAACTCGATGTCGTTGCGGCTGTAATGGATATCTATCAATTGTCTCAGGATTTCGTTTCGCTCTATCTTTTGCCCCACGGAGAGAAAGACCAATAGCTCCCTGTAATCCTTGGGCGAACCCAGACCGTATATGCACGACACCGAAGCCACCACAACGACATCCTCTCTTGCCAAAAGGGCGCTGGTGGCCTTTAGTCTCAAGCGGTCGATGTCCTCATTGATGCTGGTATCCTTTTCGATGTAAGTATCGCTGGCGGGGACGTAGGCTTCCGGCTGGTAGTAGTCGTAATAGCTTATGAAAAACTCCACGGCATTGTGCGGGAAAAACCCTTTGAGCTCTCCGTAAAGCTGGGCAGCTAACGTTTTATTGTGCGAAATGACTAACGTGGGACGACCGTAATTGGCGATGACGTTCGCCATCGTGAAGGTTTTGCCGCTTCCGGTGACGCCCAGGAGAGTCTGATACTTATTACCCTGCTTGACTCCCCGGGTCAACTCCCGAATAGCCTGGGGCTGGTCGCCTTTCGGCTTGTAATCAGAGACTAGCTTGAAATCCGCCATTGCACAGAAGTAGCTCGTTGCCGCTTCAAAAATAATCAATGCTTCTGAGTATGTAAAGCTTCGAAAAGGCTTTTCACAGACAGAAGCCCGGGGCAGGAATGCCCCCTCTATTCCTTTCCCCTCACCAAATAGGCTGGGCCTTTCCGCCGGAGGTCTGCCCGAGGCAGGCAAGCGGATCAGCCTCTAGCTGACGAGCCCAGCAAAGAGGCCATAGATCAACGCAAGTCCTTGGCGCAGCGGAAACCCAAATTGAAATCGACCCAGGTTCCAATTAGACAATTGCGAAAGTGAACCTGATTGCAGGCTCTCCGGCAGTGCCATCCACCACCACGGACCACCCGGAATTTCCCCTCTTGCGGACCTCTCGGATTCTCATAAGGGCTGACTCTGTAATAGTCCTCGTCGTAAAAGTCGAAAATCCACTCCCCGACATTTCCCGCCATATCGTGCAGGCCGAACCGGTTTGGCGGGTAACTGCCGACGGGGACTGTTCCCTTGGAGGAGAAATTCCCCGTGGAGGAATCTAAATCATCACCATTGGGGAAGTCCTTGCCGACAAAACCGCCTCTGGCTGCGTATTCCCACTCCGCCTCGGTGGGGAGCCTCTTGCCAATCCACTCTGCGTAAGCCTTGGCATCTCTCCAGGAAACGCCCACGACCGGATGGTTCGGGTAGCCCAGTCCAGAACGGAATTCCTTCATCCCCCACAATTCCGGCAAATCCCTCCCGGTCTGCTCAGAAAATTCGGAATACTGGGCGTTGGTGACCTCGCATTTGTCCATATAAAAGGAGTCGACATAGACCCTGTGAACCGCGTTATCGCTACCATTCCCATCCTCGGCGCCCATCAGGAACTCTCCGCTGGGAATCAAGACCATCTCCATTTCCATCGCCGGTTCGGGAGCGGGGAGCTCCTTCTTCTTAACACAACTGCTGAACAGAATCAAAGACACCACAAATGGTATTAAGACCGGGCGCATAAGGCTTTTTCCTTTCAGGCTTTTTCCTTTCGTTGTCTGGCGTCAGGCCTACGGCTCGTATGAGACTCACTTCGTTTCGGTCTTGACGTAACTGCGTTTTCTTTCTCCTAATTCAGCGCAGCCATAACCTCCCCGACGGTGTAGTGAGAGCCGGTAACCAACACGACTTCCCCCGGTCGAGCCTGACTCAAGGCATATCTGTACGCCTCCCTCACCACCGGAATGAC
>JBHIBM010000302.1:0-2900 GCA_046759085.1 Candidatus Zixiibacteriota bacterium | reverse complement strand
ACCCCGCGGGAAAATCAAAAGTCCCTAACCCACCGACCTTGATCCTCAACTTCCTGGGAAGATGTAGAACCAACTGGTAGAGACCGGAATCCTCTCTTTTTTTCAAATCTTTCTTAAAGCCTGCTTTAGGTCCGCAATCAAATCCTTGGGGTCTTCAATTCCAACGGAGAGACGGATCATCCCACCGGTGACGCCAGCCTTCTCCAACTCTTTTTTGCTGAAGCCGTAGTGAGAGGTGTAAACCGGAAGCGAAGCCAGACTTTCCACTCCTCCCAAGCTGGTGGCATTGATCGAGATGGTCAGGGAGTCGATGACCTTAGTGGCCGCCTTCACTCCGCCCACTACTTCGAAGCAAATCATGCCTCCAAAGCCGACCATCTGCCTCTTCGCCAAATCGTGCTGGGGATGACTCTCCAATCCCGGATAAAACACCCGCCTCACCTTCTTGTGAGTTGAGAGATATTCGGCAATCCTCATACCGTTTTCGTTGTGCTTTTTCACCCGCAGAGGTAGAGTCCTCAAACCTCTCAGAAGCAGGTAGGCAGCCTGGGGATCCATGCAGCCCCCCAGACAGAGCATCATCCTGCGGGCTTGGTCAACATCTTTTTTTCTTCCCATGACCGCTCCGCAGATGAGGTCGCTGTGCCCCGCAAGGTACTTACTGCCGGAATGGACCACGGCGTCCACCCCGAAGGAGAGTGGTTTCTGATTTATGGGGGTGGCAAAGGTGTTGTCGAAGATGCAATAGAGCCCATGATGCTGAGCAAACCCCACGGCCGCCTTCAGGTCGATAATCCGCAAATTCGGATTGGTGGGGGATTCGATGAACAAAGCCCTGGTCTTGGAGGTCACTGCTTTTGACCAGAGTTCCACTCTCGTCGTGGGGACATATCTGACCCTTATCCCGAAGCGAGTGAAAACCTCTTTGAAGAGATGGAGAGTGCCGCCGTAGATGCAATCGTTGGAGATGAACTCCTCCCCCGATTTCAGTCGGGAAAGCAGAATAGCGGTGATAGCCGCAAGGCCGCTGGCGGTTGCCAGGCAGTCCTCTCCCCCCTCCAGCGGTGCTAAAAGCTCCTCCACCGCCCGCACCGTGGGGTTGGCATAACGGGTGTAAAGATAAAGACCCGGCCTCCCCTTCTGAAACTGAATCACCTCCTGGGTGTCCTTGAAGGCGAAGGTGGAGGACTGAAAAATGGGAACGTTCACCGCCCCTGAGAATTTTCGGGCCTCCCCGGGATTGTGCACGCAGAGAGTGCTATCTTGAAGTCTCTTTCCTCTTTTTACCATCTCCTACCTCGTTTTGGCAGTTGCCCTCTTCAATCAGGGAATTCCTGTCCGCTTGAGTAGCGTTGTTCGTTCTGGGAGGTCAAATAGATTGGTGACATCCCCGTCACCGGGCACTTGGTTTCGCAAATACCGCAGCCGATGCACAGCTCCTCTACCACGTAAGGACGCTTGATGAGCTTTCTTCTCCCCTCGGGTAGGATGACCTCCTCCTCCTTGAACTCTATAGCCTTGTCCGGCGTCGGGCAGTGCTCCTCGCAGACGATGCAGTCTTGATTCTTATAATACGGGAGACAACGATCCTTGTCAATGAAGGCAAGACCGATCTTGGTCTTCTTTTTGGTTTCCACGTCAAGCTTGTGAATGGCTCCGGTGGGGCAGACCTCGGTGCACATGACGCAGTTATACTCGCAGTAACCAGAGCGAGGCGAGCCAATCGGAGTGAGAAAACCCTGAAGTCCCGCCTCCTGAACTGCGGGCTGCAGGAAATCTCCGGAGGTGGAACAGACCTTTATACACTGGTGACAACGGATACATCTATCCAGAAACTCCTCCTCCGGCAGACTCCCCGGAGGACGAATCAGACGCATCGATCTCTCTTTAGTCTGAAATTCGGTTTTCAGCACCCCGGCGGTCACTAATCCCAAAGCCGTTGCCCCTAAGAACTCCCTCCGGGAAAGGCTGAACCCAGACCCAAAAGCGGGAGTGACAAACCTCAACTCGTTTGCTTCATAGACACAGACCTCCACACAGTTGAAGCACTGGATACATTCGATGTCGGTGGTCTCGAAGGAGTCGGTCTCGATGGCGTTGGCCTTGCAAACCTCCTGACACTCTAGACATTCGGTGCATTTCTCGTTGACCACCCTTTTCAGGATCTGGAACTTGGAGAGTAAAGCTAACAATGCTCCCAGGGGACAGAGTCCTTGACACCAGAAGCGCCGAGTCAGAAATCCTAAAGCCAGCACCGTCCCGAAGAAGAGAGAGATCAAAAGAGAAGCTCGAAATGTTAACACCTCCACCGGCAGAAGTGAGTTCACCAGGTAATTCTGAACCTGAGAAAGGGGACTCTGCAACGACTCAAACCGAAAGAGAAATCCAAAGATGACATAGAAGATGATGTTCAGGATCGGCAGAAGCACTGTGACCGCGAAACGGTTCAACAGCGGAAGGGGATCGAGAAACCAAAAAACCTGCGTTCCCAAAATCGCCGTGAAGAGAAATAGAATGAGCAGAAAGTATTTGAGATTGTGGTTCTTCCTGAACTTGATCCGATTCCGGTTTCTGACTAGCCGATCGAAGAAATCCAAGAATGTTCCCAGGGGACAAACCCATCCGCAGAAGACCCGCCCCAGAGGGATTGTCAAGAGAATCACGATTAAGGATAGAAGTCCGGTGGCGATAAAGGCTCGATTGGAGATCATCGCCGAAAGCCATGTCAACGGGTCCAGGCGGAAAAAGAGATCCACCGGAAGCAGCGAAGTCAAAGGATAGCTGGCGATGAAGAAAAGAGCAAAGAATAGCAGGAAGAAAATTATCTGGGAGGCGATGCGCAGTCTTCGCATCTAAGAGAGGTCTATTCTGGCGAGGTTCAACTTCTCCAAATCTATCTC
>JBHIBM010000301.1:0-2903 GCA_046759085.1 Candidatus Zixiibacteriota bacterium | reverse complement strand
AGAATATAAACGATTATCTCTGAAAAAGAGAATTTTTTTGTTGGTGAACGATGAGTTCCGATTGAAATCTTGCAACACTTCGCATTCTCCCGCCAGTTGTCGTTCCCTCTTCCCTGTTCCCTGTCTCCTGTTTCCTGTTGCCTCTTTACTGCTTGCTGGTTGCTGGTTAGCTTGACATAATCGTACGGGCTTTATATATTCGGAGAAATTTTGCATTTATGGGGAAACATCCCTCCTTTTTGATTAATGTCTACTGCTCAGATAAAAATCTCGGGACTTTCGAAATCTTTCGACGGAAGAGATGTTTTTGCAGATATCACCGAGGTCGTCAGTCAGGGAGAGTGTTTGGTCATCGGCGGCCCGAACGGTTCCGGTAAGACCACCCTTTTGCGCATAATGGCCGGTCTTCTGCGAGCCGGTGAGGGATCGGTGGAGTATTTTCTGGGAAACTCAGTCATACAAGGACAAGGGCTCAGAAGAAAGTTGAGTCTGGTCTCACCGGACTTGGCTTTATACGACGAGCTGACCGCACTGGAAAACCTCCACTTCCTCTCTCGAATCCAGGATTGTCATTTCAGTGAAGAGGAGCTGGTGGAGAAGCTTTCTAAATTCGGCCTGACCGACAGAGGCAACGACCTGGTCGGTTCTTTCTCTTCCGGCATGAAACAGAGGTTGAAATACCTTCAGGCCCTGCTCAAAGAGCCGAAGTTCCTGCTATTGGATGAGCCGACTGCAAATCTGGATGAGGAGGGGGTGCGGCTGGTTGACGAGATAATCAAATCCCAGAAGAGGGACGGCATTGTGGTTCTGGCCACCAACGAAAGCTCTGAGCTAAATTATGGAGAGAAAACCCTCCAGCTTGTTCTATAAGGGCTGGTGTATCTTCAGCAAGGACCTCAAATCCGAACTGCGGAATCGCTACGCCATAAACGCCCTTCTGATGTTTGCGGTCACGACTCTGGTAGCGGTAAACTTCGCGGTGGGGCAATTTGGCCTCGGAGAAAAGCTCTTGGCCGCTCTCTTCTGGATCGTCGTATTCTTCTCCGCCCTGTCGGGGCTGGCGCAAACCTTCATAAAAGAGGAGGAGACCAAGACCGCCAGCACCTTGAAGTTAGTAACCTCCCCCAACAGCATCTATCTGGGGAAATTGACTTTCAATATCGCCCTTTTGATCACCTTAGAGGTTGTGATTGTCCCCCTCTTTTTCCTGCTCTCCAATGTCGGAGGCGCCAACTTGCTTTTGTTTTTTGCGGTGCTTATATTAGCAAGCCTGGGATTGGCGGCCGCCACCACTTTGATTGCGGCCATAGTCTCCAAGGCCGCGGTGAAGGGAGCGCTTTTTGCAGCTTTGTCCTTTCCGATACTCTTGCCGCTTCTGGTCACCGCCATCCGGGGAACGGAGCTGTCGTTTCGGGGCGAGGTTTTTATGAGTGGATTTTCGGAACTGAAGATACTTTTCTCCTATCTGGTGGTGATGATCACGGTTTCGCTCATGCTCTTCGACTTCGTCTGGAGCGAGTGATTTATGCCCGATTTCTGGAAATTCTTTCTGCTTCTCTTGATGAGCGCGGTGATCATCGCGGTGTGGGTGATGGAGCCGCCTCAGAATCAGTTGGGGGAGGTCTCTCGCCTATTCTACTTTCACATCCCGGCAGCTTGGGTGACAGTATTGGCATACTTCGTCGCCATGCGCCAGTCGGTCCTCTATTTGAGAAGAAAAGAGCTCCTCTATGACCTCAAAGCCTCCAGCGCCGCAGAGTTGGGGACTCTTTTCTGTATTCTGGCGACCATCACCGGCTCTATCTTCGCCAAGATGACCTGGGGGAGTTTCTGGAACTGGGATCCGCGACAGACCTCCATCTTGATCCTGCTTTTAATCTACGGCGCCTACCTGGCCCTGCGCTCCGCGGTGAGAGAGCCGGAGAGAAAAGCCGCCCTCTCCAGCGTTTACTGCATATTTGCGTTCCCGGCGGCGGTCTTTCTGGTCTTTGCAACTCCGAGGGTTTATCAGTCTCTGCATCCGGCTGACTCCATCATCGACGCCTCCGGGAGGATTCAGATGCCGGCACCGATTTTGGTGACATTCCTGGCATCGCTTGTCTGCTTCACTCTGATCTTCGTCTGGATGCACAGATTACAGACCGCCATTGGCAGAGATTCAAAGAGAGAAAGGAAACTGTAAATGTCAACGAACCTCGTGGCCATGATAGCGGTTCTCATAATCTGGCTGGGGATTTTCCTCTACCTGGTGCGGCTCGATGGGAAGGTCAAAAAGCTAAACCGGAAATGAACAGAAGATACTACTACTTAGTTGGATTCATCGTAATCGCGCTTTTCCTGATTCTGGCATTCTCCTCCTTCAGAGAATCGATAACCCCGTATGTCAGCTTCAGCGAGGCGAAAGCTTCCGGAGAGACGGTGCAGATAATCGGAAAGTTGGTGCCCGGCTCCTCCGTCTACGACACCAGCCAGATCGGTCTGTCTTTTCAGCTTACCAGCAGGGAGGGGGAACTCTTGCCAGTGCTCTATAGCTCCGGGCCCAAGCCCGCCAACTTCGAGGAGGCCACCGAGATCGTGGTCATCGGCAAATACGATGGAGAAAAATTCGTGGCCGACCAGCTCCTGGCAAAGTGTCCCTCCAAATATCAGGGAAGTCTCAACTGATGTTCGGCACTATCTCCCTCATCTTGGGTTTGACCACCCTGGTGGTTTCGGCACTCTACTATCTGAGGCTCGCCGGGGGGCACCCCAAAGCGCTCAGGGTGGCGAGGATTTTCTATTATCTTTCGGCGACCTTCATCACCTTAGCCTCTCTTCATCTTTTCTCCCTTTTTCTGGGAGACCGCTTCGAATACGGCTACGTGGCCGGATACAGCTCCACAGATCTATCCTTGCTTCTGAAG
>JBHIBM010000300.1:0-2903 GCA_046759085.1 Candidatus Zixiibacteriota bacterium | reverse complement strand
CGTGTTTACAACCCATACACCAGTACCTGCAGGTCACGACAAGTTTTCCTATGATTTGGTAAAAGGGATTTTAGGTGAATTTGTGCCTTCAGATATTTTGAAGATGGTTGCAGGCGACGATCTTCTGAATATGACTTTACTTGCTTTAAATCTCAGTGAATATATAAACGGTGTGGCAAAAAAACATGGTGAGATTTCTCAAACAATGTTCCCAGGTTACCCTATAGATTCTATAACCAATGGCGTACATTCTTGTACGTGGACAAGTGAGAGTTTCAGGAGGTTATATGATCAATATATACCAGGGTGGGCAAAAGACCCTTATAGTCTAAGATACGCTCTCAGCATTCCAAAGCAAGAGATCTGGAATGCACACATGGAGGCAAAGAGAAAACTTATCGATTATGTCAATGAGCATACTGGAGTCGGTCTTGACCAGGAGATTTTTACCATTGGATTTGGTCGAAGGGCAACCCCGTACAAGAGGGCTGACTTTGTATTTTCTGATATCGACAGGCTCATTAATATCGCAAATACTGTTGGCAAGATACAATTTGTTTTTACCGGCAAGGCCCATCCCAGGGATTGGCCGGGAAAAGAACTGATAAAAAAAATATTTTATCTCTCTCGGGAACTTCACCAGCATATCAACATAGTCTACCTGGACAATTACGATATGGAACTTGGAAAATTAATTACCTCTGGTGTCGATCTGTGGTTAAACACCCCCCAGAAACCTAATGAGGCCTCAGGTACGTCTGGTATGAAGGCAGCACATAACGGGGTCCCCAGCCTTAGTATTTTAGATGGTTGGTGGATTGAAGGATGCATTGAAGGTATTACAGGGTGGTCTATTGGCTCTGATTCGAAACCCGTTCAAAATGAAGCGCAAGAGCTATACGATAAATTAGAAGACATCATTATTCCGATGTTTTACAAAGCAAGAGAAAAATGGATTAACTTAATGCAACATTCTATTGCTATTAATGCATCTTTTTTTAATACACACCGGATGGTTCAGCAATACGTTTCGAATGCATACCTCTGGTAAAGACTATTTAATGTCAGAAAACTGTATTTCATCCAATTTGTAAAAAATGCAAGAGAGATAAGGTTCGCGGAGATCCAGAACACAGCCCTTCCTTAAAGAAATGATCACTTTCCTTTCGAGTGGGAGTGGGGTAAGTAGCAGTAGAGTCGAAGGCAACTATCAGGAGAAAAGATGAAAATTCTCGCAATCAACTGCGGAAGCTCGACGCTCAAGTTTCAGCTCATCGAGATGGAGGGAGAGGCGACGGTTCCGGGCAGGGAACCTTCCCTGGCCCACGGTATCATCGATGGGATCGGGGGGCAGGGAGCCATCGAGTTCACTACTAAGGACGGCGAACATATCAAGGAAGCTGTTGCAGGAATGGACCACGGTGAGGCAACGCGTCGAGTGCTCAGCTGGCTGGACTCCATCGGTCTCCTGGAACATCGTGTTCTTGACGCGGTCGGGCACCGGGTGGTCCACGGCGGAGAGCGGTTCGTGGACCCAACCCTCATCGATGATGAGGTTATAGGCAGCCTTGAGG
Source organism: Candidatus Zixiibacteriota bacterium (assembly GCA_046759085.1). Taxonomy (GTDB): domain Bacteria; phylum Zixibacteria; class MSB-5A5; order DG-27; family DG-27; genus DG-27. Next base: position 1,329 of record JBHIBM010000300.1, on the reverse strand, counting down.
CCATCAGCGGCCTGGCTCCCCTGCATAATAGGCCCTCGTTGAGCGCGATCCGGGCCGCTCGGAAAGTACTCGGCCCTTCTGTGCCAATGGTGGCGATCTTCGATACCGCCTTTCACAATACCCTGCCGGAGAAAGCCTACCGATACGCCATCTCCCCGGATCTGGCCGAGAAACACCACATCCGCCGTTACGGCTTCCACGGGATAGCACACCGCTACATGGCTGAGCGCTATGCCGCTATCACATCTACACCTATAGAACAAACAAGGCTGGTCACGTTGCAGCTGGGCAACGGCTGCTCGGCCACGGCAATTGAGGGCGGGCGTTCGGTCGACACTTCGATGGGGTTGACTCCTCTTGAGGGACTGATGATGGGAACGCGTTGTGGGGACGCTGATCCGTCTCTGGCGGGCTTCTTAGCACGCTCCGAAGGCGTCCATATCGAGGAGGTAGAAGGCTGGCTCAACACGCGGTCGGGACTGCTGGGAGTGTCCGGGGGCTCCAGGGACATGCGGGAACTTCTTGAGCTGGAGCAGCGGGGAGACGCCCGCGCTGCCCTGGCGGTGGAGATGTTCTGCTACCGGGTGCGCAAATATCTCGGTGCCTACCTGGCTCTGCTCGGCGGAGCTGACGCTGTTGTGTTCGGCGGCGGAATCGGTGAGAATGCACCGAAGGTGCGAGCCCGTATATGCACTGATATGGACTGGTGCGGGCTCCGACTGGACGAGGATCGAAACTCCATAGCCGTGGGCTCCGAAGGGCGGATCAGTGAAGATAATGCTAAGATAAACACCTACGTCATCCCGGTGGATGAAGCGCTTATGATCGCCCGGGAAACGGCTCGATGTCTACAGGACCAAGATGGGCGATAGGATGCTTCGCTTGCGAGATTCCAATTTCTAACAAGGGTGGCTTTGAGCCGATCATCTCCCACCAGAGAGGGAGGGTGAGGCTCTTTAAGGATGCTCCCGTTTCTGCTAAAGCAGGTTCGAAGAACTCGCAATCGAGAATACGAGGAAGGAGAACATCATGGGCGAACTTCTCTCCAGAAAAGAATTAGAAGCATTAGAAGCTATGAACGCTTATTGGCGCGCGGCCAACTACCTCTCCGTTGGGCAAATCTATCTCTATGACAATCCCCTGTTGAAGGACGCTCTGAAGTTGGAGCAAATCAAGCCCAGGCTGCTCGGACATTGGGGTACTACTCCGGGGCTTAACTTCATTTATGTTCACCTCAACCGCGTGATCAAAGCTCAGGATCTCAACATGATTTTCATCTGTGGTCCTGGTCATGGGGGTCCCGGCTTGGTCGCCAACACGTACCTGGAG
>JBHIBM010000299.1:0-2905 GCA_046759085.1 Candidatus Zixiibacteriota bacterium | reverse complement strand
GATGTGCTTTTTCATTGACTATGTGAACCGCTCGGGCGTCCAGCGCATCGAAATCGGAGCAGTAGCTGGGATCCAAGGGGTTAGTGACATCTATTATCCTTAAACCACCGCTCGCGTTAGCCACATAGGCATGATCTTGGATGACTTGAACGTCCCAAGCGTAGTCGCGGGTGGAGAAGTCTGCGGCGCTATCGGGCTTGCTGGGATCGGAAACGTCGATTATCTGCAGTCCCCAGTTGCCATCGGCAACATAGGCATAATCTCCGGAGAGGTAAATCCCGGAGGCAGTGCCGGGGGTGTCATATCTGCCAGCAAAAGAAGGGTTGAAAGGATCTGTGATGTTGATTATAACCAAACCGGAATCTTGAGCGGCAATATAGGCATAATTACTGTCAAGAAGGATAGCAGAGTAGGAACCCAAAGTGTCTATGCCTCCCATCGAGAAGGGGTCGGAGGGATCAGAGACGTCAACCGTTATCAAACCTCGGCTGCTGGTGGCCAAGTAGGCATATTCACCGGAGACGAAGACGTCGACCACGTAGGAATTAACATCCAGCGATCCACTGAGAACAAGATGGGAGGGGTCGGAAATATCCAGGATTCGAAGCCCCGAACGACCATTCGCAAGATAGACATATTGACTATCGACAGAAATTCCGTTTCCCTCCCCCTGCAGATAGAACTGGCTCACTACAGTTAAGTTTTGGGGGTCAGACAGATCTAGTATTACCAGACCGTTTACGAAGGAGCAATAGGCGGTATCTCCTACCACCACCAAATCGTAGACACCTGTCCAAAGGGTGCTGGAGATGTATTCGAACTCCTGTGCCGCGCTGGATGAAGTGCCCGAAAAGACCAACAATGGAATGACCAAAAGCAGGATGGCTCTATTCATAGCTTCGTTCCCCCATAGAGGGGAAAAACATCTGGCCGCATACATCAATACACTCAAGAGAAATATACATACACAGAAGCGTTTGTCAAGCAAAAATTTGACCCCATTTCCTGTTCAGGACTTGATCAGGCTGCCTTTTGAAGCGCCCGGGGCCAAACATCGTGCAGAGCCAAATGTTGGTGCAGCCCCTAACCCCGGGTTGTGTGCTCGGTTCGGCTGGTGCCTCCCTTCTCTGCTCAGCTTGATTGGCTGCTCCAATTCACGGCGATTGGCCTCGTTTACTGTCCAGATTTTGTCGGCCGATGCTAAGAGCAATCGCCGTCATTCAGACCTATTGGGTCGTTTCCCTCTTTTTCGTTTTTCACGGGACTCTCACTTCGCACCTCTCAATATATGGCGGGCATGCGCCTTTCCAGCGGAAGCGAAGCTGAGGCCCAGCTCCAATGTTGCGGTGGAGGTCAACTCCGGCCGACACGGACGGCATTGGCTGACCGTTTGACTCTTTGAGACAGTCTCTACACAAGAATTTCATAAAAAGAACAAAAAGTCTTGACAAGAGGACATTATTTTCATTTTTTTGTGCCAATTCTTTGGAGAAAGTGAAAAAAATCACTTGATAGACGATGCCCTCTGATTACGCCCACGTTGGCCTATTTCTGATTTTCGGTGTGGCCTTCGTTTTGAGCGCCTTCTTTCTCGCAAGGTTGATCCGACCTGCTAGACCTAATCCCGTCAAGAATCGAAATTACGAGTGCGGAGAGACAGCGGTGGGAAGCGCCTGGGTGCAGTATAACGTCCGCTATTACATCTATGCTCTCATATTCGTCATCTTCGATGTCGAGCTCGTTTTCCTTTTCCCCTGGGCGGCGGCTTACAGGAGCCTGGGGCTTTTTGCCTTCGTGGAGATGTTCATCTTTCTTCTGATTCTGATCTTCGGTTTGGCATACGCCTGGAGGAAGGGAGCCTTGAAATGGGTGTAGTCCAGAAGGTTCCGGTATACTTGGAAAAGATACCCGGCGGGGGGCTGATCACCACCTCCCTGGATGCGGTGCTCAACTGGTCGAGGGCCTCCTCCTTGTGGTATCTCCTTTTCGGGACTGCCTGCTGTGCCATCGAGGGTCTGATGTGCACCGGGGCTTCCCGGTACGACTATGACCGCTTCGGGATGATATTCAGAGCCTCCCCGAGACAGGCAGACCTGATGATCGTTGCCGGCACCATCACCAACAAGATGGCCAAGAGGGTGAAAATCTTATACGAGCAGATGTCGGAGCCGAAATACGTCATCGCCATGGGGGGCTGCGCTATCAGGGGTGGACCTTTCTATTACGATTGTTACAGCGTTCTGCGGGGGGTTGATCTGGTCATACCGGTCGATGTCTATGTTCCCGGTTGCCCGCCTCGCCCGGAGTCGATCTTGGAGGGCTGTCTGAAGCTTCAGAAAAAGATCAAGAAGCAAAAGGTGGGGGACTGGTCAAGAACAGAGAAGTTCATTCCCGAACTGAAGTAATCCTCTTGAGGTGATAGAGTCACCTAGAAGAAGCAGCAGGAACACAGAAAACCCGATTAGGACTCCCGCATTCAGTCAATGACAGCCGAGGAACTCACCTCCAAGATCAAGGCAACTTTCGCTGAAAAGGTTGAAGAGCTACCGGCGGTGACCGGTATTCCTGCCTTCAGGGTTAAACCGGAGCACTTAGAAGAGATCTGCACGACTCTGGTTTTCGACCCCGAACTAAAGTTCGACAATCTTTCCTGTCTGGGGGGGATCGATTATCCCGAGACAAACGAGATCGGAGTGGTCTACTGTCTTTTCTCCTTCGTTAAAAGACATCATTTGAACTTGAGGGTGATGATGCCGCGCCAGAATCCGGAGGTGATTTCGGTCTCTGAGTTCTGGGTGGCGGCTGACTGGTTTGAGAGGGAAACCGCAGAGCTTTTCGGGATAAAGTTCCAGGGCCATCCCGATCCCCGCCGGCTCCTTTTGATCGAAGAATGGGACGAAGGGTA
>JBHIBM010000298.1:0-2907 GCA_046759085.1 Candidatus Zixiibacteriota bacterium | reverse complement strand
TTTAATCTCAATGCCTCAGCCAACGAAGTCCCTGTAGAAACCGTCTCATCTAAGACCAATATAGCGTCAGCGACCTCACCAATTCCGAGTTCCTTCTCGGAACATATCATCCCGGTCGACTTTATCCCCTTGGTTTCGGCCTCTTTCATCTCCAAACCGTCGGGAAGCTTGGCTCCCGGCAAAGCCAAAGCCACCCTCTGGCCGCGCTCAACGTTAGGAGCCCCGCAAACCGTCTGCAGTTTTTTCTGGCCGATATTCACCTGACAAATTTTGAGGTTTTTCGCCTCGGGGTGCAGATCGATCTTCTCAACGTGACCGACGACGACCCCCTCCAGCTCCGGCCAGGCGGGACGAAGCGACTCCACCTCGGTGCCCGACATCGTCAGCTTCTCGGCAACCTCCTCGGGATTCCAAAAGAGGTCCGGGATCAGTTCTTTTAGCCAGTTGTAGCTAAGCCTCATAACCAGGAGATAGGTTTCAGTATATAGGGGTTAGGGGCCACACCGCCCCGCCCTTGTATAACTTCAGAACTGTCGTAAGAATCTGAGGTCATTGTCGTAGAGCAACCTTATGTCGCTAATTCTGTATTTTAACATAGCGATGCGGTCGACTCCCATCCCGAAGGCATAACCGGTGTAGATTTCCGGGTCGTACCCGACCGCCTTGAAGACATCGGGGTCGACCATTCCGGCACCGGAGATCTCCACCCATCCAGTCCTCTTGCAGACCGGACAACCTCTCCCCTCACAGATCATACAGGAGAAATCGTATTCCACCGAGGGCTCCGTGAAGGGAAAAAAATGAGGCCGGAAACGGACCCTGATTTTGGGGCCGAAAAGCTCCCGGGCGAAGGCAGTTATGACCCCTTTAAGGTCCGCGACGGTGACCTCTCTGTCGACATAAAGCCCCTCGGTCTGGAAAAAATTGGGGACGTGAGAGGCGTCCGGGGTGTCCCGGCGGAAACAAAGGCCGGGGGCGATGATCCTCACCGGCGGCGACTTCTTCTCCATGACCCGAATCTGCACCGGGGAGGTATGAGTTCGAAGCAGGATGCCCTTCTGGATATAAAAGGTGTCGCTCAAATCCCTGGCAGGATGGTCTTCGGGAGTGTTCAAGGCATCGAAGTTGTAGTAGTCGGTCTCGATGTGGGGTCCCTCGGCGACCTCGAAGCCCATCCCCCGAAAAATATCCTCGATCTCGATTATGGTCTGAGTGATGGGGTGAAGCCTGCCCAGCCAGGGGGTTCTGCCCGGTAAAGTATAGTCGAAAAGGGCCTTGCCGACCTCCCTCTCTTCAGAGCCGAGGCGTTTCTTTTCTGCTAACGCCTCCTCGATCTTCTTTCTCAGGAGGTTGGCTTCCTTGCCGACTGCCGGACGTAGTTCCTGGGGCAAGTGCCCCAGTTCTCTCATAACTCCGGTGATAAGCCCTTTGCGACCCAGAAGCTTGACTCTGACCTCCTCCAGCTTCCGAGGGGAATCACACTCCTTCAAGAGGTCTTGAGCCTCTTTTTCTATCTCTTTTAAGTCTGGAGGTTGACTGCTCATGCCGTCATCTATCGTCTGAGGTCTTAATAAAGCCCTGGTTTGTTCCCCTTGCCATCCCGTTGGACTCTCAAATTGTCTGTTTCTCTCCGCAGTGAAGTGGTTCCTCTTTTGGCAGGCTCGCAGCCCGGAGAAGGATTAGTCGTCCGCAGTTCGCCCCGGCGCGACCAGAGGAGTAGTGTCATTGAAAACATGCTCAGGAATGCTGAAGGGGAGAAGACAAAAACCCTTCTGGCGGTTTCGGTCTGTCTCCCTATCCTGCGGAAAGCTGTCAAAATCCCTCCCCCAAAAGGACAAAGCCAAGAGCCAGAAGGGCTAGCCGGTTCTAGCTATCTTTACCAACCGGGAGAAGGCGTCAACGTCTCTCACAGCCAAATCCGCCAGGATCTTGCGGTTCAAAGTCACCCCCGCTTTTTTCAGGCCGCTAGTAAACAGGCTATAAGAAAGACCGTGTTGCCGGCAGGCGGCATTTATGCGGATGATCCACAATCTCCGAAAATCTCTTTTTTTGACTCGACGGTCTCTGTAGGCGTAAGCCAGACCTTTATTAACGGTCTCCTTGGCGGTGCGATAGAGCCGGTGCCGACCGCCGTAGTTTCCCCTGGCGAGCTTTAAGACCTTCTTCTTTCTCTTCTTAGAGGCGACGCTATGTTTGGTCCGGGGCATCTTCTCTCCTAATTAGGGTATGAGCTTTCTCACCTTCTTGAGATCAGCCTTGTCGATCAGGGTGGAGCTACGCAGTCTTCTTTTCCTCTTGGTGCTCTTCTTTGTGAAGAGATGACTGCTGTTAGATCTTCTCCTCTTTATCTTTCCGGAGCCGGTCTTCTTGAATCTTTTGGCGGCACCCCGGTTGGTCTTCAACTTCGGCATCCAAGAATCTCCTTCAAAGCTACTATTATATATAATCTCTGAGAGATGGCAACAACAATTTAAGTTCTACTCTAAGACTTTGGGGTTTGGCTGCTTTTGGGGATGAGGATCATCGTCATGCTCCTCCCCTCCATCTTGTGCTGGTTCTCCGGTACCCCGATATCTTTGAGGTCAGCCTTGATCCTTTCGATGATTCTCTCTCCCAGCTCGCGGTGAGCCAACTCCCGGCCCCGGAAATCGACCGAGATTTTCACCTTGTTTCCCTGCTCTAAGAATTCCTTTACATGTTTGGTCTTGAAGACGTAATCATGTTCTTCGGTTTTGGGGCGGAATCTTATGGTCTTGACCTGGACGGTGTGCTGTTTTTTCTTGGAGGCCTTTGCTTTTTTCGACTGCAGGTAGCGGTATTTGCCGTAATCCATGATCCTGCAAACCGGGGGCTTGGCCTCCGGCGCCACCTCGACCAGATCATATTCTCTCTCGATTGCAGCCTTTA
>JBHIBM010000297.1:0-2930 GCA_046759085.1 Candidatus Zixiibacteriota bacterium | reverse complement strand
CAGCCGAGCGAAGTTGCGCTTCTGCAGCTCGATTCTCTCCTGGGTTTTGACCAAAAGATGGGGGTTGAAAAAGGGCTCGTTCTTGTAGCCACCGCTTGCGATCTGGCTTCGGCCCTCCTCCAGATGCTTTATGGCCACCTCGGGGTCAACTTTCTCAATCGGGGGGGAGACAGGATCACGCTTCAGGATGAAGATCCACTTGACGGAGGTGCGCTTGCTATGCTTATCCGGTCCACCAATCCAATAAGGATCGAGCATCGCCCGGGATTTGTCGGAGGCCTCGTAACAGAAAGGAGCGCCGCGGTCTAATCTGCAATTGTCCTCCTGCATGCACTTGGAATTGGTGCACTCCTCCTTCTTCGTGACCACATTCTCGCACTTGCTGCGGTCGAAAAGCGGCGCCAGATCGGGATAGTATTTGACGAAGTCGGTGCGCATGTAAAACTTCCTCTCCGGGGTGTCGGCCAAAGCATCTCTACCGGAATAACGGAGGAAAACGATGTCGTCTGACACCAGCTTAGTCTGATCCATTCGCATCAAGGACGCCACCTGATCCGATTTGCCCGTTCCCGGAGGCGCAACCAGCAGTGCCCCCTTGCCTCCGACATCGACACAAAAGCAGCGGATGGGATGGAGGTCGAAGAGACGCTCGGTCATATCGGCGACCATCCCCAGAGCCAGGCTCCGGAGCTGACCGTAGAAAGCGGACTTGAAAAAGACCGCGGTGCGCGACTCAGAATTGTAGTAGGCGTAAGGCTCCCGACCTGGAATCCAGCCGACGGCGTAAATGATCCCATGCGGTTCTATGTCCGCCTCCAGTTGGGCGGGATACCAGTTCTCGATCCAGAAATCATACAGGTGGGAGAGATTCGTGCGGAGTTGGAGAATCACTCCGGCAACATTGACGTTCCACTCGAAGTAGTTGTCGTGGGTGAGGTGATCTTCGGCCTCCGCCACCAGCGCATCCCGCTTCTCCAGGCTCGCAGCCGCCTCCGTCTCCACGAAGGATTTGCGCAAGGTGACGGTGTTGTTGAGGGCAATCACTTTCGCCTTCCGGGTGGGCTCCAACTTTGCCATCGCTTCAATCACCCGGTTCATCCCCTCTTCGATCTCTTGAGTGGAGGTAGCATATGAGAAGCGGATATACCCCTCGGTTCCAAAGCCGTCCCCGGGAACGACCGCCACCAGGGCCTGCTTCAAAAGATAATATGCCAGACCGTAGGAGTTGCGAATTTGCATTCCCTGATACTCTTTGTCGAAGTAGTTTCTGAAATTCGGGAAAACATAAAAGGCGCCTCGAGGTTCCATGCAGGAAGTCCCCGGAATCAGCCGCAGCTTCTGGAGGATGAGGTTGCGCCGCATCTGAAATTCCGAGACCATACGCGGAATGTCGGTCTGCGGACCGAGTAAGGCCTCCAGGGCCGCCTTCTGTGAAATCGAGCAGGCGTTAGAGGTGTTGTGGCCCTGGACCTTGTCCATCCCCGCGATTAACTCTCTGGGGCCGGCGGCGTAACCAAGTCTCCAGCCGGTCATGGAATAGGCCTTGGAAACCCCGTTTATGATGACGCTCCTTTCCTTGATTTTCTTGCCCAGGGAGGCGACGCTGACGAAGCGGAAACCATCGTAGACCAGCTTTTCATAGATCTCGTCGGCGATAATGACCAAGCCCTCCTCAGCGGCAATATCGACCAGCTCCTTTAGCTCCTCTTCGGAGTACGCGGCCCCGGTGGGGTTGCAGGGATTGTTCAAGATCAGCGCCTTAGTGCTGGGGGAGATGGCGGCCTCGAGTTGCTTGGGGGTGAGGCGGAAGCTGTTCTCCTCCTTGGTCTGGATGATGACCGACTTACCCTTTGCTAAGCTCACCATGTGGGGATAAGAGACCCAGTAGGGAGCGGGGATAACGCACTCCTCATCCCGATTGAAAAGCGCCACCGAGAGATTATACATGCAGTTCTTGGCCCCGCTGGAGACGATTATCTCGGAGGGGTCGTATTCCAGCCCGTTTTCCTCCTTTAGCTTCTTGATGATTGCCGCTTTTAACTCCGGGATGCCGTCGTTGGCGGTGTATTTGGTAAAATTCTCGTCGATGGCGGCCTTGCCGGCGGCCTTGACGTTTTCCGGGGTGGAAAAATCAGGCTCCCCGACGGAGAAGTCGATGACGTCAATCCCCTCTGCCTTCATGGCCATGGCCTTGGCGGTGATTTTGAGGGTGGGGGAGAACCCGATTCGCTGAATTCTATCTGCTAACATGTCCTTGCCTCAAGGTAAGCTATTCCGGTCAATTATTTTCCCCCTTTGGCCGAGCTCGGAGGGCTTGGGGCTTTTCCCTTCTCCTTAAAGGCCGGTAAGTTCTCCAGAAGCTTTTTGATGTCAACCCCGCTCAAGGATTCAATAACCGTTGGCAATTGAGCCAGAATCTCAGCCACCTGACCGGTGATTCGGGAGGTTCCCAGAGAGCCGTCGCCGCTGCCAATTAGTATGATCTTATCAACCTTCGAGAGTGGTTCAGAGACGGCCCGAGCTAAATCCGGCAACTTCTCCACCACCATCTGATAGATGGCGGCCTCGTTGTAATCCTTCCAGGACTCGGCCTTTTTCATCATGGCTTCAGCTTCCGCCATCCCCTCTAACTTCGTGGCCTCGGCCTTGGCCTTGGCGAGGGCCTCAATGCGAAAACGCTCCGCTTCGGATTCCGCTTGAATTTGATATTTCCGGGCGTCGGCGGCCTTTTTGACAGTGGATTCCAGCTCTTTCTCTTTTCTTGAGATCTCCTTCTCTTCGAGCTCGATATTGTGCTCTTTCTCTATCATCCTGACCTTGTATTCCTCATCCCTGATTTGCTGGTTCATCCGCTGGCGTTCCAGCTCGTAAGCCAGATCCGATTTAGCCTTCTTCTGGTTGATAACAGCCTGAAACTCCGCCCGTCTGGT
>JBHIBM010000296.1:0-2975 GCA_046759085.1 Candidatus Zixiibacteriota bacterium | reverse complement strand
AAGGAGCTGTGGACAAAACCTCCTTCAATGTGCCGCGAGTCTACCATCCAGAGATTCAGGCTCAGCTTAAGGATAGGCCTGCCTGGCAGAGTTTTCTCTCCGAGCATGGCCGTTGGACCGTCAAATTCAACGAGAAAACCGGGACCCCTCGTATAGCTTTTGGAGAGCCGCTGACCCTGCCGGGTGTTGCCCATGTTGATGCTGACAACTTAGAACAGGTCTGCGGGATGTTCCTGGAGGAGCTTTCAGAGGTCATTCCGATTTCACTGGAGGAGTTGAGGCTGGTGTACTCCAAGGAGATTTTCGGCAGGAAATGGTTCGTCACCTATCGGCAGTTTGTGGATGAGGTTCCCATCTTGCGAGGAGAGGTCAAACTGCGGCTTACCACCGACGGTGAGCTGTCGTCCTTCGGCGTCGAGGTCTATCCCGACGCCCGCGTTTCCACGCTGCCTTCATTGACTTTCGAGCAGGCGGTCGACTACGCCTCCGGAGGGATAGCTTTTGACAGAAGCAAGGACATCGCCGAGGGTGGCAGGCTCGTGGTCTTGCCCATCGAGACGCAGGGCGGGTACGATATGCACCTTACCTACGAGCTGAATTTGAAGACTGCTGAGCCGGTCGCCAACTGGAGATGTTATGTAGATGCTCACGACGGCGAGCTTCTCTGGAGATACAATCAGGTTTATTATGAGACGATCTCCGGTAACGTCAGCGGCGATATGCAGCTGGAGACTCCCTTCGATCCCTGGGTGGAGAAGCCCTTCTGGGATCAATACGTCAACGTGGAAGGATATGACCCGGCGGTCACAGATTCTTTGGGAAATTGGGAAGTGCAGGTCAGCGGCGGCGATCCTCGGGACATAGACTTCTGGCTATGGGGGCGCTGGGTCAATGTCAACAGATACGATGGCTCCGATGCACACATTGACACGACCGGATCGCCCGGCACGCCCGTGGATATATACTGGGATCCCTCGAACTCTCAGCCGGCGGAGCGAACCGGATTCTATCACACGATTATTGCTCACAACTATATAAAGAATGTGGACCCAGGCTTCTCTGACCTTGACTTCGATCTGCCCTGCTACGTCAACCGTACAGACGGGACTTGCAACGCCTACTGGAATGGCTACTCCATCAACTTCTACAAGGAGGGCGGAGGGTGCACCAATACAGCCCAGATTGCCGATGTTGTCTATCATGAATACGGACACGGCATTACTTCCTACGTGCATCCTTACTGTCCGGGTGATATGCACGAGGGTTTCTCCGACTTCTACGGTTGCACAATCACCGGTCAGAGTCTGATCGGGCGTGGCTTCTACGCCGGACAGCCGAATTCCTATCTCCGTAACCTCAAGAACACTCTCCGCTACCCTGAGGATATGAACGGACAGGTGCATCACGACGGCATGATCATCGGTGGTGCCTTGTGGGATATGAGGGAAATGATGGAGCCGGATATCGCTCTGGCGGATTCACTTTTCCATTACGCCCGTTACGGCTACGCAGGTGGCTTCGTGGACTACTTCTACGACGTCTTGGAAGTTGATGACGATGACGGCAACATCTGGAACGGGACCCCTCATGCGCGGATAATCTATGTTGCCTTCGGCAACAACCACGGAATCGGGCCGGGGCTCTATGTGAACATAGCCCACACCCCTCTTTTGGACACCGAGGACGACCAGAACCCTTACCCGGTCGTCGCTGAGGTAACCGGGGTTTTCCCGATCAACGTTGACTCCGTGATAACTTTCTATTCCACCGGAGGAGATTTCACCCCCTTACACATGACCCCGACCGGCAATCCTGACGAATACGAGTGTGAAATTCCGGCTCAGCCCAGCGGCACTTACGTCAGTTATTATCTTTTGGGGGTCGACTCTCTGGGGACAAGAGGTCTCCTTCCAGAGAATGCCCCGGACTCGGTCTTCACCTTCTACGTTGGCCCGGACGTGATTCCCCCCTCTTTTGAGATGGTCAAGACTCAGGGTAACACCATCGACCTTTTCGGTCCTTACGGTCCGGTGGTAGTCAAGGTTACCGACGTAAACGGCATCGATACCAACCGCGTCGAGCTGACCTATAAGGTCAACGAAGGCACTCCCTATCCGCCAGTGGGCATGCCCCCGACCGGCAATCCGGATGAGTTCTCAGGAATGATCACCGTATCGGAGAGGTTGAATCATGGGGACGTTGTCAATTACTACATCACTGCTTATGATGAGGCGAATAACCCCAATCAAGGACGTTTCCCCGAAGAGGGCTTTTTCTCCTTCGAGATGGCTGACTTCGAGCTGGTCGATGATTTCGAGGAGGGGATAGAGAAATGGGACACCGGACAGCAGTGGATGTTACTCAACGAAGGATACCAATCTGGTCATTCCGCCTCCACCAACCTGAAGGAGAATTATCCCAACAACCTCAACGATCCGATGAGATTACTTGAGGGATACAATCTGACTCCCTACCAGCACGCCTGGGTGAGTTTTCGGGGAAAGCATATCATCGTCGACGAGGACTACTGCGCGGTGGAGGTCACAAGCGACGGAGGCAATACTTCCACCGAGATAGGGAGGATCACCGGTGCCAGCCTGTGGGCTGAATACGCTTTTCCCTTTGACCAATTCACCGGCCCGGGCTATGACGATGTGGCATTGATCTTCCGGATGGTCTCCAATGATGCCGGCGGTTCTATCGGCATATATGTCGACGATGTCACCATTCACATAACCTCGTTTACAGCAGTTGGAGAGCAGATTGCATCCGCGTCAGTTCCGACCAGCTTCAAGCTGCATCAGAATTTCCCGAATCCGTTCAACCCGGCGACGATGATCGAATACGACCTGCCGCAGTCCGGCCAGGTCAAGATAGAGGTGTTCAACCTCCTGGGGCAGAGAGTTAAAACCCTCGTCGACGAATACCCGGACGCCGGTTACAGGAACACTCTCTGGGACGGGAGAAACGAAGCT
>JBHIBM010000295.1:0-2981 GCA_046759085.1 Candidatus Zixiibacteriota bacterium | reverse complement strand
GAATTCTGGGATAAACCAACGTCGCCATTCTATAGTTTCCCCCGAGAATCTTGGCCAGTCCTTTCAAGATCTCAACGACTAGCTTATTCCTCCACACCGGTCGCAAGAGTGGCTTCAAGCCCTTCCGCGGCTCCGGAGGGGGAATGAGTTCGGGCCTTTTCTGGTAGAGCTTTGCCCTTTCTCCCTTGAGTTGTCTCCATCTCCCGATCGCCGCCTCCATTGTGACCTTATGGTAATGGAAACCGACCGCGTTCTTGTTGTAAAGCAGTCGCATGCCGACGTCCCGAAGGCGTGATTCTAACTCTAAGTTCTCGAAGAGTCTCAAGCTCTCATCAAAACCTCCCACCTTCTGCAGAAGGGAAGCTTTGAGCGAGAGGTTGGCACTCTCCATAAACCCGACCTCTCTTACTTCAAGCTGGTCCTCGATGCGGTAAAACATATTCTGGGGGCCACCGTTTATGAGCCACCTCATGAAGCTGTCCACCTCAAGCTCCGGCGACCAGGTCACATAGCCCAAGACTGCCACCTCCTCTTCAGGGTTTCGCCGGTGCCAGTTGGCGTGCTGCTCTAAAAGATCTTCTCTGGCAACAATATCGTCCCCCAAAAAGAGCAGATATTCCTTGGTGGCGTTTCTAACTCCGACGTTACGGGCCGCTGAAGGCCCTCTGTTGTCTTGATAGAAGTATTTCAAGTCAATGCCACCGGACTCTCTTATCCCCTCAACGACACTCCTGGTGTCATCTTGAGAGCCATCATCCACCACGATGATTTCACACTCCGTTATCGGATAGGTCTGGGCCAACAACGCCTCTAGACATTTCCTCAGCGTCTCTCTGCGATTGTATGTAGGGATTATCACGCTGAACATAACTGAGATCACCTGACGAAGGACAGAATCTCTTCTTTAGTGATGAGCCTCAGGACAAATAGAAAAGTGATGTAAATCACCACTCCCAAGGCGATATGCGCGAACAGATTGAGGTTGAACAGAATCAATCCCAGAGACATAAGCCCCACCGCCAAGACGGTCTTGGGCACGAAATCAAACCTCAGCTTAAAAGAGTAACCGGACTTCGCCACCAGGAGGGAGAAGAACATCCCCGCCGCCTCCGAGATCACCGTGGCCACAGCAGCGCCGTTATAGCTGTATCTTGGAATCAGGATGAAGTTCAGAGCGACATTTACCGTGACCGTTACGATGCATATCAGAAGCAACCTCTTCTGCAACTCCAACGAGATGATCAGGTGGACGAAAAGCCCGTTCAAGTAACTGAAGAGCGTAGCCAGAATGAGAATCTTCAAAGCCAGGGAGGCGGGCTGGTATTGTTCGCCTCCTAAAAAGGATATGAGCTTGGGTGCCAGAACCAGAGTCCCCCCGATCGCCGGCAGAGAGAGCATCAGCAAGACCTCAAAGGATTTCTGCATCAGGGTGGAGAGTTCCTCCTTACGGCTCTTAGCGTATTCCGACATCAGCGGAAAAACCGAGGCCAAAAAGAGTGCCGGAAGAATCAAAACAAGCTCCAGGACCTTAAAAGCCAACCCATAGATGCCGACATCAGAGCTCCCTTTCAAAAAGGAGAGAATAAGAGTGTCAACCCGAAAATGTATGGTCCCGATGGCGAGAACAAGCCAGAGGGGGAAAGACTTCTTCAGGGTCTGCCCCCAGGCTCGGAGGTCGTAGAGAAACTTGATCTTTACAAATCTTCGGGCAAAATACAATGATAGGGCTAAGTTTACAAGGTTAGCGACAACGAAAACCGAGAGCACCAAAAGGAACTCACCCCCGCTTCTGCTCAAAAGATAGACCAGGGAAAATACCACCAAACGGTTGACGACGTCTATGATGCCGATGAAGTCTAAGCGCATTTTTGCCTGAAGGATTGGGGTGTAGCTGTTAGCTATACTGTCGATGAAAACCGACAGCGCGAAAATTGCCAATCCCCATCTGACCTCTTTTGCGTAAGGCAAAACCGAAGCTAAAACCGCGAGCACGAAAAGAAGAAAGATGCCTGCCGTCATCCTCAAGCCGGCGTTGGAGGCTAAGATCTCCTCTGCCCTTTCGTCCTCCTTGGAGATGTCCCTGACGGTGGTGAGGTAAAGACCAAAATCCATTGCCAGGGCGAAAAAAACCCCGTAGGTGACTACTATAATGAATCCGCCGAAAATCTCAGCACCGAAGTACCGAGCCAGGATAGCATAGGTTGCCATCGAAAACAAGGCGCCTAAGATGCGGGTCACCACCCGGAATACGGTGTTGTAAGCTATAAGCCCCGGAAGCGGTAGGCTCAGGCTATATTTTGAGCTATTATTTCCCATATCTTCGCAGAGGGGGGGCTGTCGGGGTTAACCCTCATCCATTGAATCTCCCCCCTGTTCTCAACGTCTTCAACTGCTCCCAGGATTCTGTCAACCTCCGTGCCAACGAGGACATTTGCGCCGGACTCAACCGTCTCCACCCATTCCGTCTCGGTGCGCAAGGTTATGCAGGGGGTCTCAAGATAACAGGCCTCCTTCTGAAGACCGCCGGAATCGGTCAGGACTGCACGGGCGTTTTCGGTCAATTTTAACATGTCCAGGTAAGAGAGTGGTTGCGATAGAATGAGGTGCGTCTGACGGGAGAGGTTTTCATGGAGGCCAAACCGCTTTAGCATCTTCTCCACCCTGGGGTGCATCGGGAAGACCACCTTCTGACTCAGTTGTGACACCGCCTTGACGATGGAGGCGAGGTCTTGAGCATTGTCGGTGTTCTCGGCGCGGTGAACTGTCAACAGAAGATAACCTTTGGGTTTCAGGCTCAGCTCCTCTGAAATCTTGGAGCTGGAGCGAGCGATGCTGATGTTGTCTTCCAAAGCCTCCAACATCACGTCTCCGACTAGGTGAACTCCCTCTTCTATCCCCTCCCTTCTTAGATTACTAACGGACGTCCCCGTGGGGCAGAAAAGCAAGTCGGAGAGGTGGTCCGTCAGCAGGCGATTTATCTC
>JBHIBM010000294.1:0-2987 GCA_046759085.1 Candidatus Zixiibacteriota bacterium | reverse complement strand
CTCAGTGACGGCGACCGCCGTCTCAAAAATCTCAACCTCCGCCTTGAAATCCGACCGTGATATTGTTACCATCCACGATCACCGGGACCAGACGTCCCCCGGTCAACTCCACCACTTTCTTCTTGGCCTCTGGCTTCTCGTAAACGTTGATCTCCTCGAAACGGATATTCCGTCTGTCCAGATCCTCCTTCGCGGCCACGCAGTAAGGACAGCCGGTTTTTGTGTATATGGTGACTCGTCTACCCATCCTCGTTCACCTCAAATACGTCTCTCTTTTCTCAGAATTGTAGACTGAAACCTCGAAGCAGGATTCGTCAATCTGAAAATCTCTATCCGGTTGCACCTGTGGTGTTACCTCTTCGACCCGGTATTTTTCGTTGACGGTCTCCATCAATTTGGCGACGGAGACCTCCATTCTGCTTGTAAAAGCGGAGGGGTATATTCCGATCAGGAAAATGACTATGACTATCGGAACCAGGATCAGTTTTTCTCTGAGCGACAGATCCTTCAACTTCTGATTTTCCGGTTTGTCCACTTTCCCGAACATCACCCGCTGATACATCCATAACATATATACCGCTGCCAAAATTATGCCGGTGGCTCCGAAAGCGGCGTATAACCAATTTTCGCGGAAGGTCCCCAGGAGAATTAGAAACTCTCCCACGAAGCCGTTGGTCCCCGGAAGTCCGATCGAGGAGAGGGCCACAATCATGAAGAAGGCGGCAAAGACCGGCATCACCTTGCTTATGCCTCCGAGGTCGCTTATCAGACGGGTGTGGCGGCGTTCGTATAGCATACCCACGAGTAAGAACAACGCTCCGGTCGATATGCCGTGACTCAGCATCTGAAGGATAGAACCCTCTAAGCTCTGCATGTTCAGAGCAAAAAGCCCCAACATCACGAAACCCAGATGCGATACCGAAGAATATGCCACCAGGCTTTTGACATCCCTCTGCACCAGGGCTACAAAGGCCCCATATATTATGCCTATTATAGCAACAATCGAAAACAGCGGAATGAAGTGGATGGTCGCCTCCGGGAAGAGGGGGAAACAGAATCTCAGGAAACCGTATGTGCCCATTTTCAACAAGACCGCCGCCAAGAGAACGCTCCCGGCGGTGGGAGCCTCGACGTGGGCGTCGGGGAGCCAGGTATGCAGCGGCCAGATCGGGACCTTTATGGCGAAGGCCAAGGCGAAGGCCAGAAACATCCAGATCTGATAATTGTACGGTATCTGTATGCCCTGATAATCTAATAGGTTAAATGTCGCTACCCCGGTATAGGATTGATTGACGAAATAGAGCGCCAGAATGGCCACTAACATCAAGAGACTACCGGTCATCGTAAAGAGAATGAATTTCACGGCGGCATATATCCTCCGGGGTCCGCCCCAGACGCCGATGATGAAATACATCGGTATGAGCATCGCCTCCCAGAAGACGTAGAACAGAAATAGGTCCAGGGAGACGAAAACCCCTATCATCCCGGTCTCCAGCGCCAGGGTCGATATCATGAATCCCTTCACCTTCTCGGTGACGGCGTTGTAGCTGGACCATATAGCAATCGGCGTTAAGAACGTCGTCAAGAGCACCAGAAAGAGGCTTATGCCGTCGATCCCCATGTGGTATCCCATTCCCAGACTGGGGATCCAGGAATAGAGCTCCACAAACTGCATCTCGCCGGTGCCGGGATCGAATTTGAAATACAAGAAAAGCGACACCAGGAAGGTGACCAGGGAGGTGAATAGCGCCACGTTTCTTATAAGGGCTTGACGATTCTTATCAACCAACAGGAGTAGGACAATCCCCAGAGCCGGGAGGAAGGTCACTACTGTCAAGATCGGAAAACTCTCACCCATATTCATTAAAGTCCTATCTGAGCATGAAGTATCCCAGGATGATGACCACCCCGACCACAAATCCCAGGGCGTAGTTGCGAACATAACCGGTCTCGAGTCTCTTTATCATATTCCCGACCAGGCCGACCAGCTTGGCAAGCCCATTGGCGATACCATCAATCACTATTACGTCGAAGAACCTCCAGCAGATTATTGCAAAGAATTTGAGAGGTTGAACGATCACGGCGTTGTATATCTCATCCACATAATACTTGTTGTAAATCAGCGTGTAAATGGAGCGATATCTCTCAGCCAGCTTCTTGGGAAGCTCCGTCTTCTTGATGTAGAAGGTATAAGCTAAATAGACCCCTCCCAGGGCGATCAGAACTGAGATTATCATCATCAACAGCTCCACCCCTCCGGAGTGGTGAGCTTCGACCGCTTTCGACACCTGTCCAAAAGACGGCTCCAAGAACTTCTCTATGCGATTGCCGCCGCCTAACAGATGCGGAATGCCGACGTAACCTCCTATGACTGCGAGAATTGCCAGTATGATCAGAGGTATACTCATATTGTTCGGAGAGTCACGGACATGCCTTTCGAGCTCTGGAGTCCAACGAGATTTGCCATGGAAGGTTAAAAACAGGAGCCGGAACATATAGAAAGCGGTCATGAAAGCCGCTACTACACCTAAGAGCCAAAGGAGAAAATGTCCCTGCCCACTGGAGAATGCCTTCCAGAGAATCTCGTCCTTGCTGAAGAATCCCGAGAAACCGGGGATACCCGCGATGGCCAGAGTTCCCATCAGGAAAGTCCAGTAAGTGACGGGCATATATCTCTTCAAGCCGCCCATCTTCTGGATATTGAGCTCGCCGGCTAGGGCGTGCATCACCGAGCCGGCACACAAAAAGAGCAGTGCCTTGAAGAAGGCGTGAGTCATGAGGTGAAAGATGCCGGCACCGAAGGCTCCTACTCCGCACGCCAAAAACATATAGCCGAGCTGACTTATGGTGGACTAAGCCAGGACCCTCTTGATATCATTCTGCATCAGACCAATGGAAGCCGCATAAAGCGCCGTGACACCTCCAACGACGGCCACAACCAGCATGGAGACCGGCGCCATTAGAAACAGCGCCGACAGACGTGCCAC
>JBHIBM010000293.1:0-3011 GCA_046759085.1 Candidatus Zixiibacteriota bacterium | reverse complement strand
CTTTATCCACCGTAATCTGGGTAGGGAACAATTACGCTGGAGATTTCGAGCATTGGGAAGATGCTCAAAGTGACATAATGGGTCATCTGCAGCGAGGGGGGAATCTAATTCTCGCCGCTAGATACGGGGAGTCTTTTATTGACGAGGCAAATCCGGCCACAGCGGCATTGTACGAATACTGTCACCTCACAGAGTGGTCGGGCACCGTCTCCATAACACAAAGCAATCCGCTGGTCTCTACTACTTACGCCCCAGATATTGTGGATGTTGGACCCGGTAATGGTTCGAGTTCCGCCAGCTTAGCTCAGATGTGCCATACCGACGGTGACACAGTGGTAACCGAGGTTTTCAAGTTCACAATCGATACCGAGGAATGGATAGGAGGCTTTAGAGTCAACTATCCTGACGAGGGTCAGTTCGTCTTCGTCTCCGGGCGACCTTATCGACTCGACTTGGATGCTCAGCGGCACAATTATACTTACATCCTTGAAAACTGGTTTGAAGAACCCCTGGATGTGGGAGATGAAGGTAAAGGAGCTCTACCGAAAGAATTTGCCCTTTATCAGAACTACCCCAATCCCTTTAACCCGGCAACTCTGATTAAATTTGATCTTCCCAGAGTAACACACGTTAAACTTGAGATATTCAACGTGCTGGGTCAAAGAGTGACAAAGTTGGTGGACGAGGCAAGAAACGCTGGCAGATACTCATTGATCTGGGACGGGAGAAATCAGTCTGGAGAGGAGGTTGCCTCCGGAGTCTTTTTCTATCGTATAGAGGCCGGAGATTATACCAAGGTCAGGAAGATGACAATATTAAGATAGCTTACGTCGACCATATACATCTTTAATTCTGCCTGGAACTGGCGAGGTAACCTGCCTCGCTTTTCCTTTGATTTTTTCAGGATTGGGATTATTTTTTGGGGAAGAGAGATTGGGATAGGGTTGTCTCAAACCTGAACGGGAACTTCTGACTCTGGAATATGCCCGCAAACCTACCGCCACAATATTTCGAGGTCGAGAGGCGTTACCGCGAGGCTAAAAGCACCGAGGAGAAAATCGCCCTCTTAGAGGAGATGCTCCGGATAATGCCGAAGCACAAAGGGACCGAGCATCTCCAGGGGGAGCTCAAAAGAAAGATTGCCAAGCTAAAAGCTCAACCGAAAAGGAAACCGGGGGCTTCCAAACGAGGCTCCTTCTACCTCATCGACAAGGAGGGCGCCGGGCAGGTCGTTTTGGTCGGTGGCCCAAATGTGGGCAAATCCAGTCTATTGAAAGCGGTGACCAACGCTGAACCTGAAATTGCGGAGTATCAGTTCACCACTCGCCGGCCCCAGCCCGGGATGATGCCTTACGACGACATCCAGATTCAGCTGGTGGACACTCCCGCGGTTTCGGAGGTCCACATGGAAGCGTGGCTGCCGGAGGTCATCAGGCATGCCGAGGTCGCCTGCTTGCTGACTGATCTCTCCTCCGAGGGCCTGTTGGAAGACACCGAGAAGGTGTTAGAGATTCTGAATTCCCGGAACGTCTTTCTGAAAGGGGAGCTTGATCTTGAGGATAATCCCCACCTCACCAAAAAGACCGCCTTGGTCGCTAATAAATGCGACCTCGACAGTGGTGATAATCTTGAGATGTTGAGGGAGTTCTTTCAGGCGAGATTTCCCATAATACCGATCTCCGTGGAGAAGTTAGTGAACCTGGGGGAGTTCAAGGCCGGGGTGCTGGAGCTTCTGCAGATCATTCGCTGTTACACCAAGGCACCGGGAAAAGAGGCAGACTACGAAGATCCGGTAATCTTGAAGAGAGGTCAGAACGTCTTGGATATGGCCCGTGAAATCCACAAGGATTTCGCCGAGAAGCTCGGCTATGCGCGTATCTGGGGCAAGAAGGTTTACGACGGACAGAAAGTCCAGAAGGACTACGTCCTTTGTGACGGGGACGTGGTGGAATTCCATATTTAATTTCCCCCGATTTATCGTCTCCTTTCACCAAGTAATCATACAGGGGGTGTTCAAAAGTTGGCTATCCTCTGTAGTTAAGGAGGATTTTAGCTTGAGTTTTGACTTTAAATTGTTGTTAACTCGTTAAAATAGAGGTGGTTACACTATTCTGAACAAGAATGTTGGAGATTTATTGCTTTTTTTCTTGACGGGGCAATGAATGTTGACTATTATTGTCAAGGCTCTGGACAAGCTTGCCGTGTGGTTTGGGCTAAACCTCTCTGCAGAAGGTAAGCTTGGCATGACCTGGCAACCTTAGCCTATGACAAAGCTGTCTCGCAACTTCACACATTGTTCGGACTTCCGCCGGGACTGGAAGCTGACGTTCCCTGAGACTTCTTTTGCGATTGCCGCAATTCCCGTTTCAGACCTCTGACCCGAAGGAGGTGATAGCCGGAGCCCAAAAACAGTAGCTCTTTAACGCTCACTGAGGTGGCGACAATATGTTTATTGTTTTGTTGTTCACCTTGAGACAAGTAAAGCATGTGAGAGTTTTGCGAGGAGTGAACCATGAGAACGATTAGCATTCTTGTTAGTTTAGCATTTGTCGTGTTCTTGGCTGGCAATGCCCTGGCAGTCAACGAAGAAGCCGTAACAGTCAAGGCTGCCACTCCCAAGGAGCCCGCCGTGTCCACGGCCGAACCTTTCGGTCCCCCCATGATTTTGGAGCAAACTGGTGGGACGATGGAGTGCCCGCCCCCAGAAGGCACTGCGAAAGATGGCGACCAAGACGGCGATGGAGTCGATGATTGGAAGCTCAAATCTGAAACAGACTGTGATGGAAACAAAGTCGAGATATACTGCATTGATAAGGGAGGTCCGGGAGAGAGTTATTTTGTTTACGTCTACAGCGGAACTAAGTACGTCGGCAAGTGCCCATTTGAGGGCGGCAAGAATACCTTTAGGAAAGAGAAAGATGGAGATGGAAACTGGGAAGAAACGGGCTGGGATTCAGTGGACAAAGGCGAGGAAGACGATGACGGTGACGGAAAAGAGGACGACTGGCATG
>JBHIBM010000292.1:0-3011 GCA_046759085.1 Candidatus Zixiibacteriota bacterium | reverse complement strand
AAGCCGAGAGAGGATCGACCAGGAAGCTGAAGGCGGTTTTGAAACTGCCGGAGACCACCCAGGGGAAGAGTATCTTCTCGAAATGCCTCGCTTCAGGAGCTAACTTCAAGAGGTCAAGGAACACTCCCAACGAGACCAGAAAGGACAGCCCCACGCTCCCGCAGCCAATCAGATTGATCAAACCCATTTTGAACTTCCAGCCAAAAAGCCCATTTAAGAGGAACCCCAGAAGTGGAAAGAGTAAGACCAACCAGACCTTATCGAGCATCCTTCACCCTGACTGCGACTACCTCCAAGCCCTCATAATGGATGAGTAGCTGGAATTGAATCCGTTTAATCTGCTCAATCTGCTGTGAATCAATCCCTACCATTTCATTATGTTTAAATTATCCACGTTAACCGATTCCTTGTTTCTGAATATCATGACTATGATCGCCAGCCCCACCGCGGCTTCGGCGGCGGCGACGGTCATCACCAAAAAGACAAAGACCTGTCCGGAGAGCTCCTGCAAATGGACCGAGAAAGCGACCAAAGTGAGATTGGCGGCATTCAGCATGAGCTCGATCGACATCAATATGATTATGGCGTTGCGCCGTACCAGGACACCTATGACCCCAACCGTGAAAATGATTGCCGCCAAGCCTAAGTAATATCCTAATGGTACAGGCATCTTCAGTATCCGGTATTCAGCAGTTAGTGACTTCTCTCCAGAACATAAACATCAGTGTCTAAAGCTTCTTCTTCGCCAGAATTACCGCTCCCACTATGGCGACCAGCAAAAGCAATGAGGTGACCTCAAACGGAAACAGATATTTCGTGAAGAGCAAGCTCGACAGTTCAGTTATGCTGGTGAAACTGCCTTTATCTCCGGCCGGGCCGGGCCCGAAATCACCTAAGCCCGCCTGTATGAATATGCCGACCTCCACGACTAACAGCACTCCCAGAATTATTGCCAGAGTTTTCTGGATTTTACTCTTGTCCGGCCCAAATTCATCCCTCTTCAAATTCAAAAGCATGATCACGAACAAAAACAGCACCATTATGGCGCCGGCATAGACGATCACCTGCAGTGCGGCCACGAAGGTGGCCCCCATTATCGCAAATAAACCCGCAATCGAGCACAGCGTGACGATGAGGGCGATGGCAGAGGCCATGGGGTTACGAAAGGATATCACCATTATCGCCGAGACGATCGCTGCCAGACCAAGTATTATGAATGCCGCCGTAACCACGTTTCAAACCGCCATTAGAAATATGTCTCAGGCTCCGCCCGGAACTGAAACTTCCTTTCTCTGATGAAGCCCTTAGCTCTCCCTTTCTCTAACTTGTCGAAGTTCTCCAAAAGCATCTCCTTAGTCCACACGAAGTTCTTGCGGTCGTATTGCGAGAACTCGAACTCCCAGCCCAGCCTTATGGCCTCCTCCGGACAGGCCTCTTCGCAATAGCCGCAGAATATACACCGGATTTCGTCTATTTCGTACAGTTTGGCAACTCTTTCCCCTCGCTCGTTCTCCTCCGGCTCCAGATATATACAGTCCGAAGGACAGGCGATGGCGCACAAACCGCAGGCGACGCACCTTTCCTCTCCATCGAGATAGCGAGTCAGGTAGTGCAATCCCCGGTAACGCGGCGCGAATTTCGCCGGCTTGCGAGGATAAGCGATGGTGGTCGTTTTCCTGAAGAGGTGTTTGAAGGTCGTCGCCAGACCCTTCGGGATCGCTAAGAAGACGCTCGCTAGAATTCTAATCAAATCTGCCACCGCAAGATCATAAGATTGCAATCAAAGCCGTCACCATGGTGTTCAAGAGCGCCAGGGGGAACAGCACCAACCACCCGAACCTCATCAGCTGGTCATATCTGAAACGGGGCAAGGTCCCCCGAATCCATATGTAGCTGAACAAAAAGAATGACATCTTCAGGAGAAACCAGACCACCGGCGGCAGAATTGGCCCACTCCAACCCCCTAAAAACAGTGTCGCCGCCAGAGCCGAAACCGTGATCATGCTGGCGTACTCCCCCATGAAGAACATCGCGAACTTCATCCCTGCGTACTCGGTGTGATAGCCGCCGACCAACTCCGCCTCCGCCTCCGGCAAGTCGAAGGGGATACGGTTGGTCTCAGCTATGGCGGCGGTCACAAACAAGAGAAACCCAATCGGCTGGCGGAAGATGAACCAGTCCAGAATTCCACCACTCTGGGCTTTGACGATTTCGTTCAAAGATAGGGTGCCTGCGAGCAGCAAAACACCGATGACCGAGAGCCCCAGGGAGACCTCATAGCTTATCATCTGGGCGGAACTGCGCAGCGCCCCCAAAAGGGAGTATTTACTGTTGGCGGACCATCCCCCTAAGACTAACCCATATATGCCCAGGGAGGTCACCGCAAAGATGAACAGAATTCCGACGTTGAGGTCCGATATCATCAGGTTGGTGGTTTCGCCCGCGACCGTGATCTGGTCTCCCACCGGGATCACCGCGATTGCCAGGAGAGCCGGGACGAACGTCACCAGTGGTGCCAGATTATAAATGATCTTGTTGCAGCCGGCGAGGGTGAAATCCTCCTTGAAGAGAAGCTTGACGGCGTCAGCTATCGGCTGCAGCAGGCCATGATAACCCACGAAGAGCGGTCCCTTCCTCACCTGTATATGAGCCACCACCTTCCTCTCCGCATAGGTCATATAGGCGACGCAGGTCATAAGCCCGGCAAATATGACCAGGACCTTGACGACCATTATGATGATCGGAAGCAACATCTGCTATGCCTTTTTTATCCTCACGTAATCTATGGGTTTCGCTCTGTCTCTCAGTTTGTTTACGTTCTGACCCGTGTAGTTGCGAGGCAGAAACAGCACCCCGGGGGGAGATTTCTTCGAGATTGCGACTTTCACCTCTAAGGCCCCTCTCGCCGATTCCACCCTGACGGTGTCACCCTCTTTCAGCTCCAACGACTTGGCATCTTCGGGACTAATCTCCAGATGAGCTTCCGGCGCCACCAGCATCATGTCCTCATT
>JBHIBM010000291.1:0-3024 GCA_046759085.1 Candidatus Zixiibacteriota bacterium | reverse complement strand
TGAATCAGAATATCCCGAATAACGCCCCCATCTCTGATGAGTACATCTATTACGGGTATGTAGGGGACTACCCCGCTGCGGTGATTGATTCCTCCTACTTCCCGTTCGAGGTGACCGCAAAGGCAGTGGGTAGACCTGGAGTGAGCGATTGGACTCTGACCGGTTCGTTCCTGGAGGCAAGTGAGGTTGACCTTCCCACGGAGTTCTCGCTGTCGAGCAACTATCCCAATCCCTTCAACGCCAAAACCGTCATCGAGTATCAGCTGCCGCAGGCCAGCGACGTGAAGCTGGAGGTTTACAATCTGCTTGGTGAAAAGGTGGCGACACTGGTAGATGGAGAGCAGAATGCGGGATACAGGTCAGCGGCTTGGGATGCTTCAGCCGCCTCATCTGGTGTCTATTTCTACAAGCTGACGGCTGGAGATTTCACCGACACCGAGAGGATGATACTGGTGAAGTAGCGGAAGTCGTTGACATCGCGGCTACGTAATATCGGGATTGGGAATTGTCTCCCAGTCCCGATTTGCTTTGATTTTTTTTGCCCAGTGGTGTCAGGAGTTTCCTCCTGACACCCACCGTCGGGAAGAAATTCCCGACGGCACCTAGAAATAATCCTCCTGGCGGATGCCAGGGGGCTACCCCGGTTGGTTCACAGTTCACAGTTGACAGTTCACCAACACTCCTGTTCCCTGTTTCCTGTTCCCTGTATGCTGTTTGCTATTTGCCCGTTGTCGCCGGGACTACGGCAGGAGGTTGTTTCCTTTTAATGTAAAGCTGTTCTATCACTGAGAGAACATTGAACATTGTCCAGTATAACACCAGTCCGGCGGGCATTCGATAGAAGAAGAAAATGAAGATCGCCGGCATCATATAGATCATCATCTTTTGTCTCGGGTCTTTGATCGATATCTTCTGCTGAATGAACATTGTCAGGCCCATAAGAATCGGCAGGACGTAATACGGATCCATCTGTGACAGATCCGTAATCCAGAACACAAAGTGAGCGCTCCGCAGCTCGATGGTGGAGCGCAAAACCACAAAGAGAGCATAGAAGAGGGGCATCTGCAAAAGGAGTGGAAGACATCCTCCCAAGGGATTGACCCCTTGCTCCTTGTAAAGCTTCATGGTCTCTTCGTTCAATCTCTTGGGGTCTTTCTTGTATTTCTCCTTCAACCTGGCAAGCTTGGGCTGAAGCTCCTGCATCCTCGCCATCGACTTGACCGACTTCCGAGTCAAGGGGTGAAAGAGAACCTTTATCAGAATCGAGAAGATGATTATCACCAGCCCATAGTTGGGGAAGAACTTGTGGAGAAAAGCAAGAATCCAGAGCACGAAAATCGAGAAGGGCTTTATGATCTTCCAGCCCAACTCCACCAGATTCTCGAGTCCCAGCCCGTAGCCTTTTAGAATGTGGTAATCGAGAGGGCCGACGTAAATTAGAAATCGGTCTGAAATCCTGTTACCCTCAATCGGGAGGGTGATGGACATCCCGATCTCCTTCAGCTTGTAGTTGTCTTCTCCGATGACAGTGGGAACCTCCCGGCCAAAAACTGAGAAACCCTCCCCGGAGTGAGTCTTCGGCGCGATGGCGGCGGCGAAGTATTTGCTCCTCAAAGCCACCCAGGAGGTGCTGCCGGTTCTCTCTTCTTTCAGCTTGCCGTCTTTGAATTTCTTGAAGTCTAAAAGTTCCCCACCGAAATAGGCATAAGCTTTGGTTTGGCCTAAGTCCTCGCCGATATTCTTTTCCGTCAACGGTGGTGGTCCACCCCAACTGAGCTGGTAGTCTTTCTCCAGACCAAAGTGGGAGGGCTCTTCGCAACTGATCGTCAAGTTCAGGGAGTAGGTGTCATTTGAGAAGGAGAACTCCTTCGTCAGACTCCTCCCAACTGAGTCAGAAAACGTAAACTTCAAATTCCCGACCTTATTCCGAGTATCCAACGACAGAGATTCGATGTCCGCCATAAAGGGCAAAAGATCAAGCGCCGGAATCCCGAAGGTGAGAGCTCCAGAAGACCTCTCCGGAGGAATCATCTCCACCAGACCATCGATCGCCTTTCGGTACCTCTTCAAGGTGAAGCTGAGGAGGCGAGCTCCCCTGCTTGAGAACCTGGCAGTATAGAGATCGGTGTCGACAGTGACGATTCTTTCGGGAACCTCACCTTCAACGGGGATGAATCTGCCAGTTTCGGGGAACGCTGTCTCTACAGACTCGGTGACTTTCGGTGCCTCCTGAACCGCTGAGGTTTCAGGTCGAACCTGCTCTCCCTCCGGAGGCGTGACCGGCACCCGACCCCTATTCATCCAGGAACTGTAAAGGGGCCACAGAATCAGTATCAAGCCCAATAGTACGAAGAATAGTAGAGTTCTCTTATCCACGGTTTGAGTCCGCTAAATTAGGGGATCATATCCTCCGGGATGAAATGGATGACAGCGTAAGAGACGGGATAGAGATTTCAAAGCACCGCGCCAGAGACCATACTTGCCAAAAGCCTCCCGGGCATATTCCGAACAGGTGGGATGGAACCGGCAGGAGGGGGGAAGAACACCTCCCAGAGTGAAACGGTAAAGATCTATCAACAAGATAAAGAATCTGGAGAGGGGTGAGTGTCTGTTAATCTCTTTCATCGTTGACTACGTGGCACTCCTGATTCCGGCTTTCTCAATTAGGTTCAGGAACTCGGACTCAAATTCCTTCAAGCCCTTATTCTGAGCCTGTTGTGAAGCTAAGATAACAACCCTATCTCCCGGAGAGAACCTCTCCTTGTTTTGTCTGACGACCTCTCGCATCAACCGTTTGATGCGATTCCGGGCCACCGCGGTCTTGATCTTCTTAGTGAGAAGAAATGCGAATCTCGGTTTATCCTTAGACTCGTGGGAGCGGTAGATCCTCAACATCAAAAAATCTCCACGGAAGACCTTCCCCGAGGAGAATACTGCCTCCATTTCCCTTTGCTTTTTGATTCTCTCTCTTCTGGAGAGGGAGAACTCCTTTCCCGAAAGGGATCCTTCGGACATATCTCATTT
>JBHIBM010000290.1:0-3039 GCA_046759085.1 Candidatus Zixiibacteriota bacterium | reverse complement strand
GATGCCGTTGTGGACGACAGCCAGCTCCCCTTTGCAGTCGAGGTGCGGGTGGGCGTTAGCGTCAGTGGGTTCCCCGTGGGTGGCACAGCGAGTGTGGGCAATACCGGTGGTGGAGGCGAAGTCCCTCCCCGAGAGTAGCTCTTCTAAGGCGGCAATCTTTCCCGCTGATTTCTCGAAGATCAAGTCTCCATTTTCTAAGATGGCGATTCCGGCGGAGTCATATCCTCGGTATTCTAACTTCTTTAGGCCATCTAAGAGGATCGGCACCGCCTTCTTTTCGCCGATATATCCGATAATCCCGCACATTTTCAGACTCCTGGTATGTTATTGAACGAACGATACCCCTTCAAAGAACCATTATATGTGTCTTCATTCTTTTCGGCAATATCTGGAATCGTCTTCGGCAAAAGGGATTTGAATCTTTACGGCTCCAAAGTCTCGTCGATTGCGCAACGGACAACCTGCTCCCAGAAGCAAAGGTCGCCTTCCACACCTTTCTTTACAGAATGTAATTCCTCCTCAGTGAGAAGACGCCCAACCTTATGCCTTGCCACTTCTTGAACGTCTGCTTCGAGAATTTGGAACATGACTTTTGTTTGATTTTCTGACACGTCTTCCGCCGTTATCAAAACTACTTCCGAACTTCACCTTCCCACAGTCTCCTCGATTGCGTCGCACACAAATTCATACCAGCAATCAAACCGCTTTTCGACCGCTGTCCTCACGGTCTGCAACTCCTTCTCAGTTAGCTGTCTTCCAATTTCCTCGCTAGCCACCTCCTGAACATCTTCGTTAATCAACTCAAACACAACATCTTTGCTGTCCACTGACACGTTGTCCTCCGCGACCTATTAGCCTCGTCTGCATCTATTTGTACTCAATATCCTCAGCAGCACAACTCTTTTTTTACCCTCTGAATCATTTGCCTTGTGAAGTCTGTTGACCTTCCCTCCGCCAGAAGCCTTACAATCGGCTCGGTGTTCGAGACTCTAATATGCAACCATCCCTCCGGCAAGTCAATCTTTAATCCATCGGTCTCGTCAAACTTAGCACCGCGGAAGTGCTTCTCAAGTCTCCTCAGTCCAGGCCTTATTTCCTTCGGAGTGGCTGAAATCCTGTCCTTTATCATATAATACTTCGGGAGACCCCGTATAAGTTCCGAAATACTTTCACCGCATTCGGCCATGTAGGAGAGAATCAAAGCCATTCCCAATAAGGCATCACGCCCATAGTGAAGTCTGGGATAAATGACGCCTCCGTTCCCCTCCCCCCCGATGGGAGCTCTCACCTCTTTCATCTTCAAGGCGACGTTGATTTCACCAACCTTGGTGCGGTAGACCTTGCGCTTGAACTCCCGAGCGACATCATCAATCATCCTGGAGGTAGAAAGATTGACGACCACCGGGCCTTTTTTCTTCGCCAGGATGAATCTGGTGGCAAGAGCCAGAGTATATTCCTCTCCGGGGGCAAGACCTCTATCAGTAACAATTGCCAGTCTATCGGCATCGGGGTCGTTGGCAAAGCCGATGTCGGCCCCCTTTGCTTTGACCATCTTGCGAAGCTGAGAGAGATTCTTTGGGAGCGGCTCCGGGGAGTGAGCAAAGAAGCCGGTCGGCTCGGTGTTGAGTTCAACAACCCGGCAACCTAACTCCTCCAGGAGCACCGGCGAAATTACACTGCCGGCACCATTGACGGTGTCGATGACGACCTTGTATTTCCTTTTTCTGATGAGGCGTAGATTCACCACCTCAAGATCGAGAATCCTCTCAAGGTGATAATCGAGCAGGGTCATGTCCAGACAGAGCGAGCCGAGTCGGTTATACGGGCGATAATTGATCTGACCCGATTCGAAGATTCCCCTTACTTCATCCCCCTCTTCAGCGCTGAGGAACATGCCTCGGGAATTAATGAGTTTTAAGGCGTTCCACTGAATGGGGTTGTGGCTGGCGGTGATGGCAATTCCACCCCGGGCTCGAAGCTTCCTCACTGCAAGTTCCACAGTCGGAGTGGGACAGATACCGATGTCGACAACGTCGCTTCCAACTGCCATAAGCCCGGAGGTGACCGCCTGCTGAACCATCTCCCGGGAGATGCGACAATCTCCGCCGACGATGATTCTGCCTCCCCGGCACCAGCTTCCAAAAGCGCCGGAAAAGCGGGAGACAAACTCCGGAGTCAAACCATCCCTTGCCCCAATAATCCCTCTGATGCCGGAAACGGATATGAGCAGGTTATTCCCCATCGGTTGAGTTCCTCTTGAGTTATCTGTCCGACGGAAAGGATATACAACTGGTGTCAGTTTGTCAATCGACTGTGCAGAGACGATCAGGAGTAAGGATTATACGAGGTTGATACTGGCCGTTAGGTTTTATGGCCAACGGCCATTATGTATATTGGCTCTGCCTCTGAGATGTGGACTGCTCTTTTTACCTCCTCGTCGTGAAAGGCACCAATGGCGACGGTGCCCAGACCCAGAGCCTCCACCTGCAAATAGATATTCTGCCCGATGTGGCCGATTTCGATGTCGGTGTAACGGTGCCCTCTCTTTCCATATTTGACGGTGATGCGGTTGTAGACGGCGGCTAAGACTATGCTGGCAGGGGCGGTGGCGATGAAAGCCTGGTTCAAAGAGACTTCTGCCAACTCCTGGCGAACATCCCCGGAGAATGTCTTCTGCAGACTGTGTTCTTTGACACCGTATTTGTAAACCCCGGCTTCCAGCGACTCCACGTTGCCGACCACCACAAAGGTGTCAACCGGGAAAAGGGCACCGGCTGAGGGGGCGGCTCTGCCTCCCCACCGGGAGGTGATACCTTGAGCAGCCCACAGAATCTGGGAGAGCTCCTGAAGGGTGAGAGATTGGTCGGAGAACTCCCTAATTGAGCGCCGGGCGACAATGGCCTCCTCCAAGGATAGCTTCCCTTTTCGTCTCGGTTCTGGTAATTTCATGTTACCCTCTATTTCCAAAATTCCCTTTCGTCAGGTAGACGACTCTATGGATGATAACAAAAAAATGGAGGCTTTGTCAATCGAAGTTTT
>JBHIBM010000289.1:0-3043 GCA_046759085.1 Candidatus Zixiibacteriota bacterium | reverse complement strand
GTCCAGAGGACTTCGTAAACGAGCCCGCTCGTACCGGAGAATAAGAAAAGGAGAATGACTACTGTGTGGTATGCAGGAAAACCCTGTGGTTTTGTTGTTGTCATGTTCGTTCCGTAAGGTGGAAATTTAAGTCATAGCGGGCTTTTTCTAAAGCGATGTACCTGTTTTTCCCTGCTTAGGTTGTACATCAAGCCGTTATTTAAGCAAAAAGGTTCAACCAAGTCCCGACCCCCACATGAGATCGTTTCGGTGCACCTTCCTTTTTCTCAGGTCTCGCGCTTATGCGACAAAGAGACCTGCACTCGTGGCCAAAATCAAGTTGTATTCGTAAACAGCCAAGAGTTTAACACATTTTCAGCAGGATGTCAACAGAGCGTTATCTGCAGGCCAGAAATCGGTGCTGTCAAGAATCCTGCCAAAAAATACTTGACAAACAAGGAAGAACAGCTACTTTTCTAAAGGACTGCTCTAATTGCATCTTAGGGAGACTGAAACCAAAAACAGCGTGAGAGTTTTCCTGTCTCTCTTCATTCGACGCTGGATTCACAGCAATCGGCCCTCAAGGATTTGACCGCGAGCACCTACCTGTAAAGAAAAGCTGATATCATGAAAAACGGTTTCCTCTTCCTTGTCAGCAGCAATCGCCACTTGGCAGAAGCTGTGCTCACTGCACCGGAGTGAGACTGAAGGCAAGAAACCAACTGCCTAAATCTGAGGCTGAATTTGTTAAACATTAACCTAAGGAGTTTAGAAGGAGGCGAAAGATGAGAAGACTATTGCTGATGAGCTTGGCTCTGGGTTTGCTTCTCGCCCTGATCAATCCCGTCTCATCCGTGGCGACTACTTCCCTAACGGATGAGGCGACGTTCTTGCGCCATACTGAAAGTGGCCCCGTGCTGGTTCAAGGAGAAGGATTGCCCCAAACGGGCGCTTCACCACTGCTACCCGATCCCTGGGTAGTCTGGTCGCGCTACCTGACGGACGCCATTTACAACACCGCCTCTAACACAGTGGATGCCCACATCTTCGCGGGGACCTATTTGAACCCGCCGAAAGAGGCAGCGCTGTACGCTTCCGATGGGGGCGGCATTCCAGAGTGGGCGTACGAGGGCACCGAGTTTTTCACCGACGCCGGTGACGCCGGTTTCACGCTGGCGGCTATCGATGAAGATGGCAGCGGCGTGAACATAATCAAATGGACCGGCCCCGGAAACGGCACTCCGGACTGGACCAGCGGCTTTGCCGGATTCAGCGTGACCTCCTACGGCCCGATCGCGGTATCGGATGACGGTTCGACCATAGCCGTCGTGGCTGCCCCCTCTGGCGCTGACGCCCATCTGCTCTTGTTCGACGCCGGTTCAGGAACACCTTTGATCGATTATGTAGCTTCCGGCCTGGGATTCCCTCGCTACGTCAAGATCAACGCCGATGGCCGCTACACCGCCTTTATCGCCCTGGCGACTCTGGTGGTCTTCGACCGTGACCTCCTGGAGGTCCGTGACCAGATATACATGGGAGCCAGCAACAGCGCCCTTGATATCTCCGGAGACGGGGACCTTTTGGCCTACGGCTGGACTTCCATGAGGGTCATGGAGTGGAATGGGTCATCATATCAGCAGCTATGGTCCTGGGCCACTGGCGGGTTCTATGTTACCCGGATCGCCATATCAACGGACGGCTCGACCATTGTCTCCTGCTGGTATAATCTTGCGCACACGACCATCAAAGTAGTGGTTCACAGTCCGGCCTCCTCCATCCCGCTCTGGATCTACGATTACCCCCATTCCAGTGGAACCTACCAGGAGGCTGCGGCCGATATCGACATCACCGATGACGGCAGCTACTTCATAATCGGCAGCTGGGGTGATGCCGAGAATCTGAACCCGGAGGTGCACATCTTCCAGAGGGATGAGATCCCGCACGTGTACTACACCCTGGATATGCCGGGTTCAATGTTCTCAGTGGACATAGCCAGTGATGGCAGCTACGCCACTGCTTGCGGGAAGCATATTCATGCCAATGTGTCCGGACGGGGCGGAGACATCGTCATGATCGACACCGACATCTCAGCGCTGCCCGATGTTTCGGTACGGATAGTCCCCGACAACCCTCCGGTACGAGTACCTCAAGGTGAGCAATTCGGCTTCACCGGAACTCTCAAGAACAACACCAATCAGCCTCAAGTCGTTGACGTCTGGACCATGGCTATGGGACCGCACTGGACGAAGCAGATTTGGGGACCGTTCAAGCAGTTCTATGATGTGGAGCTCGCAGCCGGCGACAGTCTGGGCGGTCACTTCTATCAGCGCGTTCCCATTCTAGCGCCCCTGGGATGGTACGACTACATCGCCTACTGTGGCCATTATCCCTCGACAATAATTGACTCTTCGTCCTTTGAGGTGGAGGTCTTCGCTGGGAGTTTGGCGACAGCTCCTGAGGTAGGTTGGATTCTCTCAGGGTCGTTCCAACAAGGCAAGAATCTCGTCCAGCTCCCCTCCGAGTTCGGGCTGATCGGCAATTATCCCAATCCCTTCAACGCTGCCACGACCATCAACTACGAACTGCCGACCGCGAGTCACGTCAAGGTCGAAGTTTACAACATTCTCGGTGAGAAGGTGGCAACTGTGGTAGACGAGAAACAGCAGGCCGGTTACAGATCTGTCACCTGGGAAGCTTCGGATGTTTCCTCTGGCATCTACTTTTACAAGCTTAGCGCTGGGGACTACAGCGAGACCAAGAGGATGATGTTAGTCAGATAACTTAAGTCGGGGGTGGGGCCCAGTCCCCGCTCCCAATACGATTAGGAGGTCTTCGTCATGAAAAGGCTGATGCTTCTGACGATTGGTCTAGGCCTGTTTTTCACATCAAACGCCATTGCCCTGGAGCCGGGCGACACCCTCTGGACCCGCACTTACGGAGGGTGGTCTGATGAGGTGGGTTATTCCGTCCAGCAGACCTCCGACGGCGGGTATATCATTGCAGGCTGGACCATGTCTTTTGGCGCACGTGGTTCGGATGTCTGCCTTCTGAAGACCGACTCTTC
>JBHIBM010000288.1:0-3079 GCA_046759085.1 Candidatus Zixiibacteriota bacterium | reverse complement strand
CTGAGACACCCTGTTGAAAAAGCTCCAGGATAGAAAAAGGCTCGAGACGATGAAGAGAAATAGAATCACGCCCCCAAAAGCCAAGAGGCCATGGGGAATTCTCTTTTCAACGATCCCGCGGGAACGGTGAGAAACCATGATTATGGAAAGATCTCTTGTGCCCATGTCAGCTCTCGGCTACACGTCCATTTCCTTATCGTTAAAATTCCTTGTGAACTTAATAGCAAGGGGCAATTATGTCAAGGACTTTGAGTCTATCCCGCTAACGATTCTCTCCCGGGCGCGACCCAAGAGCTTCAAGTAGAATTCAGAAACCACGCTTGCTCTTTCTTAACACTCATACACCGACCTCTGCTTTCTGCTCCTCACCGCTCAGGCTTGGTTCTCTCAGTCATCTTTTCTGTCTATGCAGTTCTCAAGGATCCGATTATTTGAACCTTTGCCCTATCCCCGGCTCGGAGGTATGGTATCTCCGGAGGCAAGACCACCAAACCGTTAGCCTGACCCAGCGACTCCCCGGCGTTGCCATCAGATAGATTTATAGGACAGACCAAGAAGGTCCCCTCCTTTATCTTCACCTCCGCGAGAATGAAGTGCGTTAGGCCTCCCCCTCCTTTGACTTCAGCCTCCAGCTCGGCCGTCACTATCAAATGCCGGAGCTCATGGTATCCCATCATCTTGAGGATTGCCGGACGGATAAACTCCTCTAAGATCACCACTGCAGAAATCAAATTCGGCGGCAATCCAAACACCAAGGTGCCATCGAAAGTGCCGAAGAACACGGATCTTCCGGGGCGAATCCCCACCTTCCAGAACTTCAGGTCGATTCCCATCTCGTTGAGAGCTTCTCGGGCAGATTCGAAGTAGGCCGGGCTGGGTCCGGGAAGATTTATGAATATGTCGTGCTCTAATCCCTCTTCGAACTTCGGTTTCATCTCCTCCTTCACCCCGGAAACGATTCCCAGATCCACGGGGTGGGCTCCGTATTCCTTTATTTGAGAGTGGATGATGAAAGGGTTGGGGAGGCGATGCTTTCCGGGTTCGCTTTTGCCCTCCAAAGGCAGAATGCCATCCCCACTAGTTATGAAGGATACCCTCGGAGGGCGATAGCATTTGACCTTGTTGACCCCCAAGAGCGCTAGGGTTCCCATGTCGGTAGTTCCGAGAACCTTCCCTTGGTGAAATACCAAGCTGTCCTGAGGAATCTCTTCACCCTTGATCTTGACGTTTGCTCCCGACTGCGCCTCTCTGTAAACCTTCAGTCGGTTTGTCGATTCCCGGACGGTGTCATCGACGCTCACAACCGAATCAGCACCTTCGGGCAGAGGCGCACCAGTGGGAAGCTTCAGGGCCTGTTTTCCCTTCAGAGGCTCTTCCCAAATCTCCCCGTTTCTCAACTCTCCGACCAATTCCAGAGTCGCCGGGGAGCCGGAGCTGGCAGCTTTTATCGCTGCAGCTCTCAGGGCGTAACCATCGGAGGTGGAGATACTGGAAGAGGGTATGTTCTCGGGAGCAACGATATCCTCCGCCAAAACCCGATGATTGGCTTCCAGCAAGGAGACCTCCATCTCCTCTAACACTCCCGCAGACTCTAGGACCATCTGTAACGCTCTGTCAACTGAAATCATCTTTCACTCCATACTAAACGTTCCCTCGAAATAGGATCTCCTCAAAAAAGCTGACTTCAAAGCTCAAATGGAATCAAGAGGTGACTCCGTTATGGAAAACCACCTTCTCATACCAGAAGTAAAAGCATCGGTCACGCTTCCGAGCGAAATAGGCAGCTACTTAGTAGCCTCGGGAGAGAAGCTCCAGGGGAAGATGTAAATCTCTAGGCGCTGTAATTTGGAGGGGTCGAGGTCTGATTCCTTTTGGCGGTCTGTTTGACTGTGTGGTTACCGCCTCGGCCCACAATTTCCTCTCCCTCGGAAATTCTCCCTATTATCATAGATAGCCATCCAAATGTCAAGAGAAATTTACTACAGATTGTGTAAAAAAAATCAGATACTACAATATACACCCCGCTGATCCGTCAGTAACCGGTAATCGCCCCTTGTTCGCGGCAAAACTCACCACCAGTTGTCGTCCACCCACTATTACTCTCTGGCCCAAAAAAAAGGCGCAAGGTCTGAGACCCTGCGCCGAGTTTCTCGATTGAGAAGACCGCTACCTCCTGGGAACGATCTCAATCCTGCGGTTTTTCTTAGCATTCTTGTTGGCAGGATCGAGGAAGTTGGTCTCGCCGTAACCGGTGGCGGTCATCCTGATGGAGCTGATTCCCTTGCCCTCCAGATACTTCTTGACAGCATCGGCCCGCCGCTGGGAGAGTCTCTTATTCAGACTCCTGGACCCGAGAGCGTCGGTGTAACCGTTGATGTCGATCTTGACGTCGGTGTAAACCGCCAACCGCTCTGCAAGGTCGTCCAGCTTCATCCTGGCAGCGGCGTCCGGCTCTACCGAACGAATGGCATACTCGATGTGCAGAACCAGAGGCTCTTCGATCGGCTTGGCCAGAGGACAACCGTTCTCGTCGACCGGGGCGCCGGCGGGAGTGTCGGGGCAGCGGTCGATGCCATCGGCAACGCCGTCGTTGTCCGAGTCAATAGGGCAACCGTTCATGTCAACTTTGGCGCCCCTCGGAGTGCCGGCACACTTGTCCTTGTAGTCGGGAACACCGTCGTTATCTTTGTCGAGGGGGCAACCCTTTCTGTCGACCTTAACACCGGAGGGGGTATTCGGGCAACGGTCGATGCCATCATAGACTCCATCCCTATCGGAATCGATCGGGCAACCGCTGACGTCGACCTTGGCGCCTCTGGGAGTGTTGGGACACTGGTCCAAACCGTCATAAACGCCGTCGCCGTCCTCGTCAAGCGGACAGCCGTTCATGTCGACCATGGCACCGATCGGGGTGTCGGGGCACATGTCCATATCGTCGTTAACCCCGTCCTTGTCGGTGTCCTTGCCTCCGCCGATGTAGTAAGTGAAATTCACTGACGGTTCCAAATAAGCGCGGTAGAGCCGTGCGTCTGCCTTTTCTTGTACATCAGTCCAGTTCTCCTCTTTGGTGAGATAGGTG
>JBHIBM010000287.1:0-3081 GCA_046759085.1 Candidatus Zixiibacteriota bacterium | reverse complement strand
GCCATTGCCACCCACGATGAAGAGCTGATTGAAGCCACCAGGGAGTTCGCCCAACAGGAGGGGATCGGCAAGGACATATACGAGTTCCAGATGCTCTACGGAATCAGAAGAGGCTTACAGCTCAAGCTCGCCCAAGAGGGGTACAATGTCCGGGTTTATGTCCCCTACGGGACTCACTGGCTGCCCTATTATCTGAGAAGACTGAGGGAGAAGAGGGAGAATTTACTTTTCTTCATCACCAACTTTTTCAAAGACTGATTCTGCACAGCAGGAGTATGGAATAAGGGTCTCCTGCAAAGGAAAAAATGACGTCGGGACGGACAGGCGTGTCAAGGTTTGCCCTCCAGTGAAACTACAGGGACAGAATGGGAGTTTTACTCTGAAAGACGCGTGCATCTTACCCTTTTGCGACGGATGTCACAATTGAAGAAAACAGAGCCCAGCGCGGGCAGAGCAGTTCTCTAAAATGACCCCTCCTCATAGACCCAAAATCGGCGGTTCCATCGACAACCTGCACGAATACCGGATCGTCGAGAGGAATAAGCTGAAACTCACCATGGCCATTACCGGCAGCGCCATGGTCATTGAACTCATAGGCGGAATCTTAACCAACAGTCTGGCTCTGCTCAGCGATGCCGGCCACATGTTCACTCACTTCTTTGCGTTGGGGATTAGTCTGGGAGCCATCGTAATCGCCTCCAGGGAGCCCTGTCATCACAGGACATACGGATTTTATCGGGCTGAAATCCTGGCGGCACTCTTCAACAGCCTTTTCCTCTTCGCGGTGACCGCCTACATTCTTTACGAGGGGATTAAACGTCTCATCCATCCCGAATCCATCTGGGGACTCCAGATGTTTTTGGTTGCGGTCGTCGGTCTTATCGTAAATGGAATAAGTGTGTTAATCCTGCGAGGAAGCAAAAGGGATGATCTCAATATAAAGGGTGCTTTTCTGCATATGTTAGCTGATACCGTCTCCTCCATTGTGGTTGTTTTGGGAGCAATTATTATTTATTTTACGAGCTGGTATCTTATCGACGCCCTCTTGGCCATCGGTATATCTTTTGTGATCTTCGTATGGGCCTGGAGCCTGTTTAAGGATTCTGTTAATATTCTGCTGGAGACTGCACCGAAGGGAACTAACGTGGATGATGTGAGCAACCAGCTGAGGAAAGAAATTCCTGAGATCAAAGATATTCAAGATATGCATATCTGGGTGATCACCTCGAACATGTATTCCTTTACAGCGCACATAGCCATTGGCAACGAGAACCGTGAGAAGTCAAGGGAGATTCTTAACAGAATAAATAGATGTCTGAATGAGAAGTTCGACGTCGAACACACCACCATTCAGTTCGATGTATGAGATCTTTCGTGGCAGAGAGAAACACCGGCTCCCGGATAATCAGTGAGGGGGCGGTGCCCGCCAAGACCGGCAAAGGTTAGGAGCACTGGCTCACAATACTGAAAAAGTGGATTGTCAACTGGAAAAAGCTGAATCCAATTATTACCGAGGATTTTATGCCGATTAAGGAGACAAAACCTCTCACTCACTCTAAATTAAACGGGGCCCAGATGAAGACGACAAACTTAGGATTCCCGAACGTATATAGATCCCTGATCAAGAAAACGGTCGAGGGGTTCTGGAGAGGCAGGAGCAGTTTAGACGATATCATCAGGGCGGAGCAGGAGGTGCAGGATTTCAATGCTCGGGCCCAACTTAGCTTGGACCTCCAGCCGGTCTTCGATATAGACGTTTACGACAGGCTGCTGAGAACTGCGGTGATGTTTGGCATCGTCCCCAAACGTTTTGGCACCCCCCTGGAGGCAAATCAGGATCTGGGGCTGTATCTGTCAATAGCTCGAGGTACCGCTGAGGCCCCCGCCTCTCCGATGGTGAAATGGTTCAATACCAATTATCATGTGGTTCAGCCCGAGTTTGAGCAAGACCCCCTCCTCGTCGCCGACCCAAGGTTGCCAGACCTTACTGGTGCCAACAAGAAACTGGCCTTAATAGGCCCCTGGACGCTTCTATGCTATGCTATAGACAAGACTGGACAGGGAAAAGAAAAGCTCTTTGGAAAACTGGCAGAACAATATGTCACGTTCATTAACGGCCTGCCCGACATCGTCGTCCAGCTTGAGGAGCCCTCGTTCCTAACAGATGGCATTCCCAAAGATTATGGAGATTTCACAGGAGAGCTGAAACGAGACATACATCTACATGTCTATTTCGGCCCCGTGAATGAGTTTGCGGAGGGGTTGTTTGCCCTGCCGGTAGAGGCAATTGGATTGGATTTCGTCGACGGCGCCTCCAATTTGGAGTTATTGGCACAATTCCCCGAAGATAAGGTATTGATTGCGGGAGTAATCAATGGAAGGAATGTCTGGCCAGCTTCTATAAGAACAAAGAGAACCTTAGAGGCCATCCTTGAGAAGATACCTGAGGAGAGACTGTATATTTCTCCCTCCTGTTCCTTGATGCACGTTCCCCTGACGGCGGAAGGTGAAGAGGGAGATTTCTCATTTGCAGTGGAGAAACTCCAGGAGCTGGAGGCCATAAGGAATCGAACCATCAGTTACACCGAGATTCAGACTGAGGATGTCGCTCTACCGGGGGAGAGATATGGTCGTTCGAGGAAAAGCTTCTGGATTAGCGATATTCCCTATCCGACAACCACCATCGGCAGTTTTCCCCAAACCCCGGAGCTGAGAAAAGCAAGAAGGGCCTGGAAAGAGGGAAAGACTTCTGATGCCGAATATGAGCAATTTGTGAAGGGATACATCCGGGATTGCGTCGAACGACAGGAAGAACTCGGATTGGACGTATTAGTTCACGGAGAGCCCGAAAGGGCGGACATGGTTCAGTTCTTCGCCGAGCACTTTGACGGCTTCGCCGCTATCAGAGGGGCGGTGCAATCCTATGGAACCAGGCATGTCCGACCTCCGGTCATAACCGGGCCGATAAGACGGCCGGCAGCGATCACGGCTAAATGGATTCAATATGCCCAATCGTTGACTGCCAAACCGGTCAAGGGGATACTGACCGGTCCGGTGACTATGGTGCAGTGGTCCTATCCC
>JBHIBM010000286.1:0-3083 GCA_046759085.1 Candidatus Zixiibacteriota bacterium | reverse complement strand
TTCCTGAGGAGCTTCTGTCAAGATGGGTGGGGAAAGAGTCCGGCCTCAGGGGGATTTTGATAGGCACGCTTGCCGGGGGGCTTACTCCCGGTGGGCCTTTCGTCAGCTTGCCGGTGGCCGCCGGGTTTTTGCGCGCCGGTGCAAGCATTGGAACTATGGTCGCCTTCCTGACCGGCTGGTCGCTCTGGGCGGTGAGCCGGCTGCCGATGGAGGTTGGTATAATGGGCTGGAAATTCACTGTCGTTCGATTGGCCACCACCTTTTTCTTCCCGCCGATTGCGGGACTAATCGCCAACAGGCTCTTTCCTGATTTCATGTGAGAGAAGGGCAATCTTGAGCAACTGCTAAGGTAAATACGACCGGAGCAAATATGAAAAAAGTCAGTCTCATCCTGTTTTTCTTCTTCATGAGTTGCGGTATGCTCTTTGCCGACAGGGGCTTGATTCCCTACAATCCGAACGTACAGGTTTTCAACCCAACTCAAAGGGCCATGATTGCCTGGAACGGCGAGGAGGAGATCCTACTGCTTTCCACAGACCTGAGAGCCTCGGAAGCGACAGAAGTTCTGGAGGTCATTCCACTGCCTTCGGAGCCAACCGCCAAGAAGGGGGATGTCGAAGTATTTCGCAAGGCCACTGCCCTCATCAACAGAAAGCTTGCAGAACGGCACCGTTACAAGGGCACAATTCCTCTGCCGACTGACGAAGGACCGCCCGCGGGTGAGGTGACGTTCCATGAGAAAATCGGCGCCCACGATATATCAGTGACGCATGTGTTGGACAAGAGTCGCTTCATCAAGTGGGTCGAGGAGTATCTCCGGTCTGCGGGAGTCGAAAACCCGACCATCCCGGAAGGGACAAAGAGTGTGGTTGGCGAATATCTAGACGAGGGTTTTTCGTGGTTTGTCTTCGATGTGGTTTCGCTGGATGAGATTCCGAAGACTGGTGAGGCTATCCAGTATCGATTCGCTTGTGAATCCCTTTATTACCCCCTGAAAATCTCCCGGACTGCAGAGGGAGATACCTCGGTGGAACTTCTCGTGCTCACCCCCAGACTTCTCAGCAACTTCCCGGCTCTTCCCATTGGGCGAGTGAAGCTGATGCACGAACCGATAGCCATCAGTTCACGTGAACTGCGCGGTCTGAATGCGGAAATGGATGATCTGATGGGCAGCAGAGAAGATCTCAAACTTCGGATCTGGCAGATTAAAGGAAAGCTTTCATCGTTTGACAAGGACCTGATAGCAAAGTAGCTCACAGGTGGTGTCGATTTGGCCAATCGGCTTATTCCCCCAGCCAAGGATACTGCAAGCCCAATAGCCTCCGACAGGGTCGCCAAAATTCGTCGAGAACAGTGAAACTGGTCTTAGCAACAAACAATCCTCACAAGGTTGAGGAAATCAAATCGATTTTGTCCGACCTGGAGGTTGAAATCCTAACTCCTCAAGACTTCGACAACTTCCCTGAACTCAAGGAAGAAGGCTCCACCCTCGAAGAGAATGCCATAAGCAAAGCTATGGTAACGTGCCAGTTCACCGGTCTTCCCTCCTTAGCGGACGATACCGGCTTAGAAGTGGAAGCCTTGGATGGGGCTCCCGGGGTGAGATCAGCACGTTTCGCAGGGGAAACCGCCACGTACGATGACAACAACCGCAGACTCCTGTCGTTGCTGGAGGGTTTGCCCAAACAGAAGAGGAACGCAGTCTTTCGCTGTGTGATTGCGATTGCCTTCGCAGAACAGGATGTTCAGACCGCCGAGGGGCGAGCAGAAGGTTATATCATCGAAAAGCCACGGGGGAAACAGGGATTCGGATATGACCCCCTATTCTATTATTCCCCTCTGGGGAAGACCTTCGCTGAACTCTCTCCCCATGAAAAAAACAGGGTAAGTCATCGCGCCAAAGCGTTAGCAAGAGCCAAAGAGCTGATTGTCCACAAGCTTTCAGAGGGAGAGAGCAATCGACGTATATGAACAACCAACAGCATCAACCCCCTTTAATCTGAGTCTTCTGAGAGTTTGGCTTCTATCTCTCTATTCCGGTGGCTTTCTCGATCAATCTCTTGTCGTAAGCCTTAATCAAATCCCGGCGGGTGAGGATTCCGACCAGGCGGTGGGGGACGTTCTCGTCTATGACTGCAGACGCATCATAGAGACGAGTTGCGAGCCAATGTCGGCAGCAGACCTCAAGCATACTCGTAGAGGGGGACTGTTCCTGCTGGAGGCGTCGCTTTCCGTAATAATTCCTCAATCCCACGCACCGTTTCAGGCTTCAAAAGCACATCCCCACACACTGAACACACCTCAGCAGGCACATGATCAATGACGACAACTTGTCCGCGATATCGCACGGTGTGTACGATTTTTCGTCCTTCATATTCGCCAGGACAGCCCTGAATACTGCACTTCACAACAACTATCTCCTTTGAGTGGGCGTCACCCACCTTGGCGGTTTAGGTTCATAGACCGTAATAATGATGAGTACCGTCTGGGCTGTAGTGCACACGATATGTAAGGGGCGACCGCTCCCCGTAAAACCACTAAGCAAACAACAAGCCCCGCGGCGGTGCTCGGGATAGTCCTCCAGAATCTTTCCAGTAGCAATGGCTTCCAAAACCTCATCGAAAACAATGTCCTCCTCAACCATTTCTTGTTGAGCGTGCTGGGTAACGCGAACCTTCTCAGTTTGTGCCTGAGCACGTATCCGCTCCAGCAGCGTCTCCAAGTCGATATCGCCAACTTCAGATGTCACTATAACCCAGAGTCACCTTCTCCAGATGGGAGCAAGAACATATCGCATACTTAGTTCCTGCTCTGGAACCAACACCGGCTAAGCTCAAGGAACAAGATCTCAGTAACAGTGTCAACCTTCTTGAACTCACTAATCTATCTTTCTATCCCGGTGGCTTTCTCGATCAATCTCTTGTCATAAGCCTTGATTAGGTCCCGCCGGGTGACGATTCCCACCAAACGATGGGGAACGTTCTCGTCGATGACCGGTAACGCCACGGTGTCACGCAAGCCAAACTTGTGGGAGGCGCTGGCGAGGCTCTCATAGGGACTCAGGGAGGTGATCTCGGAATTGG
>JBHIBM010000285.1:0-3099 GCA_046759085.1 Candidatus Zixiibacteriota bacterium | reverse complement strand
ATCTCAGCTTCATCTCTTATAATCCGCATCCCCTTACCTCCCCCCCCGTAGGCGGCCTTAATCAATACCGGCAGGCCAAACTGGGCGATGAACGATTTCACCTCCTCTGGCGAGCTGACCCCCTTTGGAGTCCCCGGGACGACCGGCAGCCCGGCTTCGACCATCGTCTGGCGAGCTTCGAGCTTATCTCCCAGAAGCCTTATTGCCTCCGGAGGTGGCCCGATGAAAGTCAGGCCCTCGCTCTCCACCATCTCCGCAAAGTTGGCGTTTTCCGCCAGAAAACCGTATCCGGGATGAATGGCCTCAGCACCGGATTTCTTCGCCACCTCAATTAGCTTCTCCATCACCAGGTAACTGGAGATCGATGGTGGGGGACCGATGGGATAAGCCTCCTCAGCCAAACGG
Source organism: Candidatus Zixiibacteriota bacterium (assembly GCA_046759085.1). Classification (GTDB taxonomy): domain Bacteria; phylum Zixibacteria; class MSB-5A5; order DG-27; family DG-27; genus DG-27. Next base: position 2,694 of record JBHIBM010000285.1, on the reverse strand, counting down.
AGATGCAGGCTTCTTCTGTCAGCTTCAGAGAAGACCGCAACCGGCGTGATTCCCATCTCCCGACAGGCACGGATCACCCGGACCGCAATTTCTCCCCTGTTGGCGACCAAGATTTTCTTAAACATCTGTGTCTGTCAGTTCTTCGCTCTCTCAGTGGCGGAGGCCACGGGCTACCCGACGTTCACGTCTCCAGAATTCTTCCGAGAAGTGCATAATTTCAGCTGTTAGAACGACTTTCAGTTGAAAGGCTAAATCATGGGAGCTTTCTGTAAACCGAGATGATATTGCTCTTAAAACCTCCCAGGCCAAGGCCGTCCAAAATCTGCAAATGGAGATAGGAACCCCAAAAAATCAACTTGCCGAACCTCAGCAAGTCCTCCATCAAATATAACTTCTCCAGCTTCATTCCGCAAACAAAATTGGGGAACAGCTCCGGGAAGTTCATCCGATAGTGAGTCTTCTCCAGTCCGGTGATCTCCGCCAGGTGGAATCTGTCGAACAGATACCGTTTCAGCTCAAAGGGCACCAATGCCGAAAGCTTTATCCAGAGGTTTTTTCTGTTGGTGGTCTGAAGCAGGAAGGTTCCTTCGGGCTTCAAGATTCTCGAGACCTCCTCAAAGATCCTTGCGGGTTCGGCCAGATGCTCAAGGAGATAACGACAGCTGATGAGGTCGAAGCTTCCCTGTCTGAAGGGGAGGTGATAGACCTCCCCGGCGCAGAAGTCTTTGCTTTTCAGATCGGGTCGAACCGAACTGTCAAGCCCGACTTTGAAGCCCTCGATTCTGTTCTCCTCGATTATGATGTTATTGCCGCATCCCAGATCCAGCCAGCTTTTGCGACACTTCAAATTCCCCTCTAAAATCTCGGAGTAGACTTGCCAGCTGAACAGGTAGTCCGGTCTTCGCCTCCGGATGAATTCTTGATACCAGCCAGTCTGGCTGTGGTCTTGGGGAACTGCTCTAGTTAACGAGGTCAACCACACCGCTTCCAGACAGCGTTTCAGAGGGGGATATTCCCATGTTTTTTGGGAGGCAGACTTTGTCTTTTGCTCTCGAGCATGTTCAGGGCCTTGATGAGGCGGGGGCGGGTATTTCTCGGCTCGATGATGTCGTCGATATAGCCCCTCTCGGCGGCCTTGAAGGGATTGGCGAACTTCTCCCGATACTCCCTTTCGTATTGCTCTAAAGTCTTCTCCGGGTCTTTCGATTCTGCGATCTCCCGTCGGAAGATGATCTCGGCGGCTCCCTTGGGTCCCATCACCGCAATCTCGGCGGTGGGCCAGGCGTAGTTTATATCCCCTCTCACGTGCTTGGAGGACATAACATCGTATGCTCCTCCGTAGGCCTTCCTGGTTATCACCGTCAGCTTGGGGACCGTCGCTTCGCAATAGGCATAGAGGAGCTTGGCCCCCTGCTTTATTATGCCGCCGTATTCCTGCGCGGTGCCGGGCAGAAACCCGGGAACGTCCTCGAACGTAATCAGCGGGATGTTGAAACAGTCGCAGAACCTCACGAAGCGCGCCCCTTTGACAGAGGAGTTAATGTCCAGGACCCCCGCCAAGACGGCGGGTTGGTTTCCCACAATCCCCACCGATCTACCTCCCAGACGGGCGAAGCCGACCACGATGTTGGTGGCGTAATCCTGGTGCACTTCCAGGAAGTCGCCGTCATCGACTACGCGGTGGATGACCTCCTTAATATCGTAGGGCTTGCTGGGGTCGTCAGGAATGATCTCGTCCAGCTCCGGGTCGATTCGGTCGGGAGGATCGGTGGGCTCCACCTGGGGTGGATCCTCCAGGTTGTTCTGGGGAATGAAGCCCAAAAGCTTTCTCACCAGGGTCAGAGCCTCGGCTTCGTTGGTGCAGGTGAAATGGGATACTCCAGACTTGCTGGCGTGGACCTTGGCTCCCCCCAGCTTCTGGTGGTCCACAACCTCGTGGGTGACGGTCTTGACGACGTTCGGTCCGGTGACGTACATATAGCTGGTCTTCTCCACCATGAAGATGAAGTCGGTTATCGCTGGAGAATAGACCGCCCCCCCGGCACAGGGACCCATGATCACAGAAATCTGAGGGATAACGCCAGAGGCCAGAGTGTTTCGTAAGAAGATGTCTGCATAACCGCCCAGACTGACAACCCCCTCTTGAATTCTGGCGCCACCGGAGTCGTTCAAGCCGATGAGGGGGGCTCCCACCTCCACGGCCTTATCCATAATCTTGCAGATCTTCTCCGCGAAGGCCTCCGAGAGAGAGCCGCCGAAGGTGGTGAAATCGTGAGAGAAGATGAAAACTAAACGTCCCTCGATGGTGCCGTAGCCGGTGATGATCCCATCCCCCAGAATTCTCTTTCTGTCCAGTCCGAACTCGGTGCTGCGGTGCACCACGAACATGTCGAACTCCTCGAAGCTGCCCTCGTCTAAGAGCAGATCGATCCTCTCTCGGGCGGTGAGTTTACCCTTCTTATGTTGGGTTTCAATTCTCTCCGCCCCCCCACCCAGGCGGGCCTTATCGCGCATCTCCTCTAGGAGGCGCAATCTCTCATCGATGTTCACCTTAGTAAGCTCCCTCGAATTCTCAAAAATGATTCTCTATTTACCATGAAAGCAGTTCCACAGGTCTGTCAGTCGATATCCTGTGTTCCTGTGTATTTGGCTCTGGTTCAGTGATTTCACAGGGTTTATTCTTTAGAACGAGTT
>JBHIBM010000284.1:0-3100 GCA_046759085.1 Candidatus Zixiibacteriota bacterium | reverse complement strand
TTTGATGCCGAAGCTGTCCACCAGCACCTTGGCGACCGGAGCGAGACAGTTTGTGGTGCAGGAGCCGATGGAGATAATGTCGTGCTTCTTCGGATCGTATTCCTTCTCGTTCACTCCGATGACGAAGGTGCCGTCGGGGTCCTTGGCGGGAGCGGAAATTAGAACCTTCTTGGCTCCGGCGGCTATATGTTTGCCGGCGCTCTTCTTGTCCCGGAAAAGGCCGGTCGACTCCACTACGATATCCACGCCTGGCCTTTTCCAGGGCAGATTTGCCGGATCTCTCTCCGCTAATATCTCTAACCCTTTGCCGTCGACGAGGAGAGAGTTACCCTCAACCTTTACCTCTCCGGGAAAGATTCCGTGAATGGAATCATACTTCAGCAGGTGTCCCAGGGTTTTGGCGTCGGTGACGTCGTTGGCGGCCACGAATTCTAAATCCGGGTTCCTGTAACCCGCCCGATAAACCAGACGCCCAATTCTGCCGAAACCGTTTATTCCGATCTTTACTGCCAATTTTACCTCCTGAATCGATGGTAATTTATGAGTGATTAATAGTAAGTGGTGATTTGCTTATCGTAAAAGAGACATTTGCTCCGCTTCAGAACTCAATTCGAAAACTTGAATCTCGAACCTTGCTATTTCTATTCCCAGTAGCGGCCACCAGAGGTGGCCCGTCCTGTCTGCCTCGGGGAGGGCTTCCGTGCGAGGACTCCAGCTTCAAACCTGGATTTATCCGAAGAAGGCCTCCGCAATTCCGTACAACTCCTCGTCAACGGTTTTTATCCGCGCCGTGGCCTCTGAAAGGGGAACGGCGACAATCTTGTTCCCCTGGAGGCTGACCATCTTGCCGAAATCCCCGGCGTGAACCAGATCGACGGCTTTGACTCCGAAACGGGTTCCCAATATTCTGTCGAAGGCAGTCGGGGAACCCCCTCGCTGAACGTGGCCCAATATAACCACCCTGGTTTCGTAACCGGTTCTCTTTTCGATCGCCTTCGCCAAAACGTTCCCGATGCCACCTAAGTGAACGTGTCCGAACTCGTCCAAGGCTCTATCCTGGAGAATGAGTTTTCCTTCCTCTTGGTGTTTCTCTGAGAATTTGGCTCCCTCGGCAACAACTACGATCGAGAAGTCGCGACCTCTGGCGTGCCTTTTCTTGATTAGCTGACAAACATCGTCAACGTCGATGGGTTTTTCTGGAATCAGGATAACGTCGGCTCCGCCGGCGATTCCGGCCTCCACCGCTATCCACCCGGTGTGGCGACCCATCACCTCTACCACCATAACCCGGTTGTGGCTTTCGGCGGTGGAGTGAACCCGGTCGATGGCCTCCATGGCGGTATTTATGGCAGTGTCGAAGCCGAACGTATAATCGGTGCCGCAGAGGTCGTTGTCGATCGTCTTGGGGACGCCTACAAGGTTCAACCCGTCCTGATGAAGCTTGCTGGCGACCCCCAGAGTGTCCTCCCCCCCGGCGGCGATCAGAGCGTGGAGATCCAAGGCCGCGAAGTTATCTTTGACCTTCTCCAACCCCCCCTGGTGTTTGAAGGGGTTGGTTCTGGAGGTCTTGAGTATGGTACCGCCGCGTTGCAGAATTCCCGAGACCTTCTCCAAGTCTAGAGGGACGCTTATGGCCTCCAGCATTCCTCTCCAACCCTCTAAGATTCCCACCACTTCGTAATCGTAGAAGAGGATCGACCTTCTGACCACTCCCCGGATAACCGGATTTAAACCCGGACAATCACCGCCTCCGGTGAGTATTCCCACTCTCTTTTTCATATCCCTTTAGAAGTTCACCTCCCTAACAGTTCTGCCAACTCTATCAATTTCCTCGAGAACAGCTTCTTTTCAGCGAAGACCTCTTTATAATCCATCAGCTTGATCTCTCGGTTGCTCAAGCCCACCATCTTCCCGGAGATTCCCTCAACTAAAGCCTCCACCGCGCTGGTGCCGAATCTTGAACCTAAAAGGCGGTCGAAACAGGTGGGAGAGCCGCCTCTCTGGAGATGACCGAGCACCGTGATTTTACTCTGAATCCCGGCCATCTTCTCCAGGCGACGGCTTATCTCGAAGGAGGTCCCGGCTCCCTCGGCGACTATTATGAGGTTGTTGGTCTTGCCCCTCCGGTAGCCCTCCTTGATTCGGGCCGCGATCTTCTCCAAATCGTAGGAGACCTCCGGAATAATGGCGGCTTCAGCCCCGGTGGTTATGGCCGAGATTAGAGCCAGATATCCGGATCCTCGTCCCATGACTTCGATGATGAAAGTCCTCTCGTGAGAGGTGGCGGTTACTTTGATTTTGTCGACCACCTCCACGATGTTGTTTAGGGCGGTGTCAACCCCGAGGGCCATATCCGTCCCGTAGATGTCGTTGTCAATGCTTGCGGGGATGCCGATAGTCGATACTCCGAGCTTTTCTAAGGCATAAGCTCCGCACAAGGAACCATCCCCGCCAATGACAACCAGCGCATCCAACCGGTTTCTTTCGATGTTCTCCAAAGCTATCCTTTGGGCTTCGGTCTGCTTGAACTTCTGATAGCGAGCGGTCAGCAGAATGGTTCCACCTCGCTGGAGAATTCCGCCGACGCTGGTTATGTCCATTCTGAGGAAATCGTTGTCGATAAGCCCGGCGAACCCTCGTTTGAACCCACGGATCTCTAAACCTTTATCGAGAGCCTCCCGAACCACCGCCCGGATGGCGGCGTTCATCCCGGGGCAATCTCCCCCGGAGGTCAGGATGCCTATCCTTGTCGTCTTCGAATCCACAATCGAACATCTACGCCAAGCTTCAATCTCCAGCAGCAGGGAAATTATAAAAAGCTTACGGCAATGTCAAACTAAAAGGGGGGCATGTTTTTCGGGTGAGGGCACTATCCTTAATCTGGACCGGGTTTCACGCATACAGGAGGTAGATTTTTCACTTGACGTTGCAGGCCCTCGACATATATTAGAAACATCGAACAGACGAGGTGCCCTTAAGAGGGCTTCTCGCACATTCGATACTATTAATTAGGGATCTACTCCCGCGTAGCTCAGTTGGTAGAGCAGGTGGCTGTTAACCACCCTGTCGCTGGTTCGAGTCCGGCCGCGGGAGCTTTTCT
>JBHIBM010000283.1:0-3100 GCA_046759085.1 Candidatus Zixiibacteriota bacterium | reverse complement strand
AGGTTCAAGGTGATCTTCTTATTCCCCACCACCTGGGTGAAGTGGATGCTGGCCTCGTTCTTTTTACAATCTTGACAAAGCATAATCCCTCAAATTTAATATACTGTTTTCCAGGTCAAGGTCAACCGGTTCGAGCGTTCTCTTGTCTGGAGGCGACTCCGCCTGTCGCTCAATTCAAAACCCCCTCCTCTAATCTCAGAACCCGCTCGGCGTGCTCCGCCAACTCCAGGTTGTGAGTGGCGATGATGAAAGTCTGATCCATATCCCGGTTCAATTCCAAAAACAGACTGTAAAGCATCTCCCCACCCTCTTTGTCCAGATTTCCGGAGGGCTCGTCGGCCAGGACTATCTGGGGGGTGTTGACCAAAGCCCGAGCCAGGGCCACCTTCTGCTGTTCGCCCCCGGAGAGCTCTCCGGGACGGTGGTTTAACCTTTCCTTTAATCCCACCCTCTCCAATAGCTCGCTGGCGCGTTTTTGAGCTTTGCCGTTGTTGGTACCGGCGATCAGAGCGGGCATCATAACGTTCTCCAGGGCGGTGAACTCCCCCAGAAGGTGGTGGAACTGGAAAATGAAACCGACGGCACGACTTCTGAAAGGCGCTAACCTCTTATCAGGGAGGGAGAAGATGTCCGTCCCGCGGTAATAGATCTTGCCGGAGGTGGGACGGTCCAAGGCTCCGAAGATGTGAAGCAGTGTACTTTTTCCCACCCCGGAGGCACCCACCAGAGCCACAATCTCACCCTCCTCCACTTTCAGATTCAATCCGCGCAGAACCCGCAGTTCCCCGGCGGAAGTCCGGTAGTTCTTAATAATATTCTCGGCAGATAATATCGATTGTTGATACGGCGCCATGTCTCCTCCCGAAGTGCGAGCAGAACCTCACACCAGAAGTAGTAAACGGCTGAGTCTCATTTGCAGTTCCATAAAAGAGCAACATTCCCTATTCATATCGGATGACCTCCACCGGCGAGAGCCGGGCGGCCCTTCTGGCGGGATAGATGGTCGCCAAAAAGGTCAGGGCCAAAGTCGCCAGGCTGACCAACAATACATCCAGGGCTCGAACCTGGACCGGCAGAGAGCTGATAAAGTAGATCTCTGCAGGCAAAGAGATGATCCTGAACTTCTCCTGAAGATAGCAGAGTCCCAAGCCCACAAGGCCTCCTGAGACGGTTCCCACAACTCCGGCCACAATCCCCTGCAGTATGAATATCCTCATGATCCCCCCGGAGGTGGCCCCCATCGATTTCAAGATGCCGATATCCCTCCTTTTCTCGGTGACCGCCATGATCAGGGCGCTGATGATGTTGAAGGCCGCCACCGCCACGATCAGAGAGAGAGTCAGAAACATCGCCCACTTCTCCAGGGTCATCCAGGAGAAGAGGTTTTTGTGGAGGCTCATCCAGTCCATGGCATAGTATGGGTAGCCGATCTTCTGCTCGATCTGTCTGGCGACCCTTCTGGCAGAATATACATCCTTGATCTTAACCCCGATGGCCGAGACGGTCGCGCCCATGTTGAAGAGCTTCTGGGCATCCTGAAGGGAGATGTATCCCAGAGTGGCATCGTACTCATACATCCCGGTCTGAAAAAGACCGCTCACGGTGAAACGGGAGATTTTGGGCATAAGCCCGGTCATGGCGATCTCCGGTTCCCTCAGCGAAAAGACGGTCAATTGCTCACCGATCGTGACTCCCAAATTGTCCGCCAAATCTCTTCCCAGAATTATGCCGCGATTTTTGCTGCTCTCGAAGCTGAGGTCACCGTATACCAGATTTCTGTCCAGGTCGGTCACCCTGGATTCAAGCTCGGGGTCGATCCCCCTCAAGACGATTCCGCCGGAGGCGGTCTTGGAGGCGACCGCAACCTTGTATTGAATAGTCGGGGAGGCCGCTATCACCTCCGGGACAGACTCGATTTCAGTGAGGAGGTCCTGATAGTCCGAAAGCCCCTCCTTCTGGAAGCTGCTGACGGTTATGTGAGCGGTGGTCCCGATGATTCGGGACCTCACCTCCGACTCGAAGCCGTTCATCACCGAGAGGACAATTATTAGTGCCGCCACGCCGATTAACACTCCCCCGGCGGAGATGGCCGTTATCACCGAGACGAAGCGGTTCTTTCGCTTCGAGCGCAGATACCTTTTGGCTATGAAGAGCTCGTAACCCATGGGAGGTCAACTTCTGCTTTCGGGACGCATGGTGGGGAAGAAGATGACATCGCGAATGGAGCGGCTGTTGGTGAAAAGCATCACCAGGCGGTCTACCCCAAATCCGAGCCCGCCACACGGGGGCATCCCCACCTCTAAAGCCTGAATGAAATCCTCATCCAGAACCTCCTCGGTTCCGCTCAACTCTCTCTGCTGCTCCAAACGGGCCCTCTGCTCCAAGGGGTCATTCAGCTCCGAGAAGGCGTTCCCGATCTCCAGGGTGGCAATGAAAAGCTCGAAGCGTTCGCTGACACTCTCATCCTGGCGATTCCTCTTCGCCAGCGGGGAGAGCTCCACCGGATAGTCGATGATGAAGGTGGGCCGGATCAAAGTCGGTTGCACTAGGCTGTCGAAGATCGCTTCCAACATCTTCCCCCAGGTTTTCTTCTCCTCGGTATCGACTCCGGTCTCTTCGGTGGCTCTCTTCAATTCCTCGAGGCTCAGGTTCTTGGCCTTGATGCCAGTTGCCTGTTCAATTGCGTCGAAAAAGGGCATTCGCTTAAACGGAGGCGAAAGATCTACTTGGTGTTCCCGGTATTGAAAACTGGTCGTTCCCAAAACCTCCTCCGCAACCTTTACCAGCATCCCCTCGAGAAGTTCCATTATGTCGTTATAATCGGCGTAAGCCTGGTAGAGTTCCACCATGGAGAACTCGGGGTTGTGAAAGCGATCCAGCCCCTCGTTTCTAAAATCCTTGCAGAACTCATAAACCCTTTCGTAGCCGCCGACCAAAAGTCTTTTTAAGTAAAGCTCGTCAGCAATTCGGAGATAAAGCTTCACGTCTAATGCATTGTGGTGGGTCTCAAACGGCTCCGCGAAGGCCCCCCCATAAAGGGGTTGCAGAATCGGGGTCTCGACCTCTAAAAAGCCCCTCGAATCGAGGAAGCTGCGAATGG
>JBHIBM010000282.1:0-3104 GCA_046759085.1 Candidatus Zixiibacteriota bacterium | reverse complement strand
AAGAAGTCACAGGTGAAAATACCGATCTCGCTGGGGTCGGCCTTAAGTTCGAGGTCGAAGGTCTCCACCTCCTGGGAGGCTTGTATTATAGCGGAGGGACCCAACTTCGTCCCCGGACGATAAGTGACCGTGGCCTCGTACGGAACCGGCAGAATGACGATCCTGCAGTTGTCGAGAGTTGAGCTTCGATTCTCCAGGCCCAAGAAACTCTGTGGACGGAAAGAGAGCTCTTCCATAGAACGATACCTCAGTGAGCGATGTACAATAGTCTTTCTGCAGATTCGATCGCTTCGCGCCTATCGAAGCTCTCGATGACTATCTTTCGGAAGCCGGCTTTCGCCAGAAGCTGAGGGACCTCTCTTTGAGGATAAGCTCGCTCCCGGATCACCTGTTTGAAGTGGTCGTATAGATCACCGCGTTTACGTACGAAACCTTCAATTACGATTTGGATCCTATCCCCGGCGGGATTCCGCTTCCCCTCGGTTAAAACGACGTAGCCCTCCTCCCGGTCGATTTCCACCTTGTCCCAGATTTGCAGACCTTTCGGAGTAATCATATCGAAGATGAATCTTCCCCGAGCATTGAGATGTCTGCGAGCGGTCTGGAGTGCTGAGAGGAGGTCCGCTTTGGAGGTGAGGTGATTCAGGGAATCGAAGAAGCAACATACCAGGTCGAACCTCTCCTTTAGAGAAAGCCGGCGAATGTCGCCTCGGACAAATCTGATCATCTTTCCCCCTCTTTTTCTCCTGGCCTGTTTTAACATCAGCTCGGAGAGATCCACGCCGGTGACCCGGTATCCCTCCCCCGCCAACAGCACTGCCAAGTCTCCGGTGCCGCAGGCCAGATCCAGAACGGTTTCGACCGGGGAGGGGACAACCGTTAGAGTCTTTTTCAGACGCCGGAAGGCCTGTCGGGAGAAATCGTCCCAGCCTAAGAAATCGTAATAGGAGGCGAACTTGGAATAACCACCAGGGGATTTAGTCATCGGGAAAGACCCTGGCTAGTGTAATTCCGGGAGAAACACCGCCGCCGCAACTACGGTGGTCCAGAGACCGTTTTTATGTCCCTCCGCCGATTGGGTGATGTTAGTAGTTCTCACGATCTTGCCGGAGATGCGCCAGATCTCCTTGCGCTCGTCCCAGCTTTTGTCCAGGTCGATATCGATCCCCAGGGTGGAGGCCAACATCGTTGCCGCCAAATCTTCAGCATAGTCCCCGGCTTTCTTGGCGGTCTTGCCGAAGGTGGAGTGCTCCGAGATGTAACCGTACTGATGGCAGTCGTGGGGAATCGCAAGCCCAATGGAGGCGGAGATCAGGCGGTTGGGTTCGTCGGTGGCGGTGCGGCTCATGACAGAGTGGACTATCTGGCCGTCGATCAGATTTCTCAAGCCCCTATTGCGTGGGACTAACTTACATTCCGGTGGGAAAATGCTGGAGACGCTCACAATGTTGAACTGTGCAATTCCTGCAGACCGCAAAGCTAACTCGTAGCTGGAGAGCTCCTCTCGATGGCGGCCGACCCCCTTGGTCAAGAAAAGTCTCTTCGGGACAACTGACATCTCTCTGAAAACTACTTTCTCCGAAATAAAACAGCAAGAAAATAAACTGAACGAAGAGGAAACGCAATAGGAAATTTCCGCTCCCTCGATGGTCAGTTCACAGTTCATGGTTGATGGACAAGACACTCCCCCGCTTCCCCCTCTTCCAATACAACCCGTACGGGTCGGAATTTATCCGACGCGGCGTAATCCAAAGCTAACGGTTGACGATGAGGCAACGGTGGTGGTGAATTCACCGCCCCTTGGTGCAGGTCTATGTTGCGCTAGAAAGCCCGACCCATGCAGCTTCGGCCAGGACGGAACCAGCCCTGCGGGATGGTATTCACTGCATACTGTATACTGTCTACTGTCTGCTTATTTGGGCAATATCCGTCCCTGATGCCTGAGAACTCTTCGCATCAGGTTGGCGGCCATAATCTGGAGACGAAACCCTTTCTTCCCGAGGCGGTAGTTTACAAGGCCGGTGAAAAGCAACCGCATCCGCCAGCGGTCAAGGGTGGGAAAGCGGCTGCGGTAGGCCTGTCCGAAGAAACTGCGGTTGATCAACTGCGGGGTGACATAAGAGGAAGTCTGCCAGAAACCGGTGGAGAAGGTGGCCAAATATCCGGCCTTCTCGATCGCCAGCTTCTGACAGGTCTCATCATATCCCCCGCCGGGCCAGGCCATGAAATCTATCTGACGCTTCAGTCCGGCCTCTAAGAGTCGCTTGCTCCCGATCAGCTCCTCTTCCAGGCGCCCGGTGTGCTCCTCCTCGCTTTCGTAATAGCCACTTGACTTCTGCACCGAGAGGAAATCGGCGGCGACGGCGAACAGCTGCTCCCTCCAGTCCGGATTCTCGAAAAAACCCACCCCCCCGTTTTCGCGGACGAAAGCGGCAAGAGATTGGTCTAAACTCTCATCCGGGAAAAAGCGCCTCGCCAGAACGGATTTTTCAAACTGATGGACCGGAACACCGTAAGGCACCACCTCCGGGTTGAATTCCTTAAGCCAGAGGTGTTTGTCCTGAGGTCTAAAGTTCCACACCAGCCAGAAGTACGGGTCTCCGGGATGGTGAAAGTCGGCTATCTCGTCACCAAAGAAATACCAGGTGTGGGTTTTGCAGTGTCCTTGAACGTCTATAACCCTGCTGGAGGCCAATTCCCGGAGCTCCGGCCAGGAGAGATAACCCCACCATTCCAGATCTTCCCTGGCACAGCTTCCTTTCCAGACCTCTTCCAGGTTGGGACGACAAATCTCCCGGGGGTCGATGAAGTCGGTGGCGACGAACACCGTCCCCTTCATGCCGTACTTTTTCAACAGCGGGTATGCGAAAACCCAGTTGTCCAGAAAGCCATCATCGAAGGTCAGAGCCACCGGCTTCTGGGGCAGTTTCCCTTCTCCATTAAGATACTCATAAATATCGTAGAGGGAGACGGAGGTAAATCCTTTCCGTCTTAGATACCGAAGTTGCCTCTCGAACTCCTCCACCTCCAGGGAGAGGTGGCTCCAGATGTGATTTTCGCTGTTATCGGCGATGGAGTGGTAAATCAATATGGCTAAATCCAGC
>JBHIBM010000281.1:0-3111 GCA_046759085.1 Candidatus Zixiibacteriota bacterium | reverse complement strand
TCTGCTAGCTCCTTGCGACCGCTTCTGAAATCCTCCAAAATCTGCTCAACCAGATGTAGGCTCTTCTGGGGATGGCACTGCTGAACCTTCCGTCCGATCACCGCCTTCGTTCTCGGGAAGATCCTCTCCTTGGTTTGGCTGAAAAATCGGACGGTATCATCCTTATCCACGAAGGTGATATCCACCGGCAGAGCGCTCAAAATTGCCTCGATCTCATCCTTTGACATGCTCCCGGTCTCAAAGGGAAGCGCGCCGGCGACTTCAGCTTCAGAAGCTGGGGTCTCCACCTCCGCAAAGGCTGCCCTGGCGGATTCGGGAGTGAAGGAGGGGTAGCCGAGATCGTCAAACTGCCGTCTTATCTCCTTCCATTCATTGTCCGCTATGACCTTTAGACCGGTTGGGAAGAGGATGTTATTCTCCTTGTAGAAGTGACCGGAGAGCATCTCCGCCAGTGAGATCGCTGACTCCTCCAGTTGCTTCACGAAGTCTTGAAAGACCAGCCTCTCGCGTGAGTCGACAAGCGTATAGAGGTTCTTCTTCATCTCTCTTATCTTGTCGTGCTCCATCCACATCATTGCCGGAGGCTGGGTGATTCCATGTCTCTCCAGATAAGGGGAAAGCACGTTCTCCTCCCGGAGGTAGTGGCTCTCTGAATCCTTAAGCTGTCTTTCCAGTTCTCTCAACTGTTCCATCTCGTTGCCGACAGAACCGAAGTCGCTTTTCGTTTTCATCTTCCCGGAAAGATCCTTGAGTCGAGCAGCAAACCCCAGGAGTATTTTGTGCTCTTCCATGAGAATGTGGATAGGATGTCCCTCGGGCGCCAAAGTCTCTTGCCTCTCCAGTGATTCTCTGAAGGCGGCAATGTGAACGTCGCAAAGTCTGTGGATCTCCTCTTTCGGCATCCCCTCTTTTATCAGCTCCTCTTCGATCCGGGCTATCTCCGTCGGGGTAACATCTTTGAACGCTCCTTTGAATTTCTCCCTCATCTCCTCGGGATCTGCACCATGGTGTAACTTCCGGATGAGCTCCTTCAACATCCCCTTCTTATCTTCTCTCATACCTGAGGGTTGATTCATAGAACCTCTCCTCTGATGCTCACCACAACTTGGTGGTGGGGTATTTCCTTCCCCGATTCTTCCATCGCCTCTTTAACGATATGCTGGAACCCGAAGCAGCAGGGAACCTCCATGTTTACCACGGTGACGCTCTTAATGTGGGAGTTCTTGAAGATCTCCGCCAGTTTGTTCTTGTAGAACTCCGGGTCATCAAGCTTGGGACAGCCCACCACCAGGGATTTGCCCTTCAAGAAATCAGAATGAAAATTGGCGTAAGCGAAGGGAACACAATCGGCCGCGATCAAGAGATCGGCATCCTGCAGATACGGTGCCGAAGGGGGCACCAGAGTCAACTGAACCGGCCACTGTTTGAGCTTGGATGGGGGAGCGACCCGTTTTTCCTCCTCGGTTCCCGGTTCTTTTTCTTCCCAGGTTATAATCCTCGAGCCCGGGCATCCGGACATCCCCAGAGAGTGGTGAGAGTGGTGCTGAGGCAACTCCTCGGCGTGTTCTCTCAGATGTCTCAAGTGTTGGTGTAGTTTTTCGGGGGCGTGTTCTTTTATGTGAGCAATCACCCCCTCCTCATCGTACTCTTCAACCTCTGCTTCCTTGATAGTCAACGCTCCTTCCGGGCAACTTCCCAGACAGGCACCCAGTCCGTCACAGAAGTTGTCTTTGACCAATCTGGCCTTAGGCCCCCGGGGTGTCTCCACGATCTGCATCGCCCCTTCAGGACAAGAAGGAATGCAAAGCCCGCACCCGTTGCATTTTTCTTCATCGATGACGATGATCTTTCTGCGTTCTTTCAACCTAAGATCTCCTCTTTTAGAAAAAGTACTTCATTGCGAGATCGAGCCTTCCACGTTTGAGCAGATAGGCCCCGGAAAACCGCATTACTTCTCTGATCTTTTCTCTGTATCCTTCCGCATAACAAGGCGTGGGGCACCTCTTACATCTCGGTTTAGGATCGTAGGGGCACGAGATCCTTTTGCTCACCCCGTGAGACAATAGCTTGCTGCAATCAGGACACAATGCCAAGGATGGGTTCTTCAAATAGTCAGCTACGTCTCCCTTTGCTTGAAGCCGAGACTTCCCATCACCGGAATGATTATTGGCACAAAAGATATCGATAAACCTCGCAAGGACGCTGACATCTTTTTGTATATCCTTGGCCTTATTGGTGCTTTTAGACTCTTCATCCATAGCTGTCGTTCGTATGAGATTCCCGAGTCCAACCTCTTTGATTCTATGGCCTATCATTCCCGTCTCGCCCAACTATTCGCTCACCATTTTCGCCCCTTTGCTGGAGAGGGCTTTATTCTATTCCCTGTGAACTCTTCGATTTTTGTTTTAATCTCATCTCTTACATTCCTGAAAACTGCTAATACATCCTCATCGTTCCCGACGGCTTCCGCGGGATCGATGAAATTCCAGTGCAGTCTTTGTTTTGCCTTTCCAATGAAAACAGGACAGACCTCTTTGGCATCTTCACCACAGAGTGTTATTACGTAATCGAACTCCTTCCCGACGAACTCCTCCACCGATTTACTTCTATGGTTTGAGACATTAACTCCAATCTCTGCCAAGACTCTTATTGCGAGAGGATGGACCGAAGATGGCTTGGCACCGGCACTATATGCTTCGAATCTGTCATCTCCCAGCGCTCTCAAGATAGCCTCTGCCATTTGAGAACGACAGGAATTCGTCGTACACAGAAAAAGGACTTTTCGCTTCACACTTCCCCCGCTTGGATCTGCTCCCTGTCTCGATCGTAATGGCGAGGTCACCCGACTCCTTATCGTCTTCTGCGATTCCTCCGAAAGACAGAGCCGGGCGCCAGGAGGCAACCTCTTTCAATATACAGGCACAAAGCTGTTGAGTAACTCACTGACCCTCAAGTCAGTTTGCTCACCGCATTCAACACCGCCTCATAGTCGGGCTCTTTGGTGAGCTCCTTCACTAGCTGAATATATTGAATGATCCCCTCCCGATCCACCACGAATATCGCCCTGGCAAGAAGCCTCAGTTCTTTGATCAGCACCCCGTAGGCGGTGCC
>JBHIBM010000280.1:0-3128 GCA_046759085.1 Candidatus Zixiibacteriota bacterium | reverse complement strand
ACTAAGAATGCGGCTGGGCTACACCAGAGCAAACATCAAAGCCCCAGGGATATCGTGCCCAACAGCCTTCGACTTTGCCAGCCCGCCCTAGTTGCTTCTGCTCGTGAGAAAGAAGCCCCGGCAGGATGTCCGATTAAACCGCCCGTTTCTGTTGCCTAAAGCATTTCAAGGAACTCTTTCCACGGCGTCGCAAGTAATGTCTCCGTGGTCGATTGTCCGTAAGCGCGGATGATCATCGCGGCTTTGTCTACCTGCTTGGGGTCATCCGCTTCGACAATGTCAACGACATCGAAACGCCCCTTGGTCGCAAAACTCCCTTTCCAGCTGACCCCGGGACACTCGCTTCTGATCTTTTCCGCCACTTTGGCGGCCAGCCCCTTTAAGCCCTTGGGATCTGTGAAAGCCTGAGCAGAGAGCCGGGAAAGGATAATGTAGGTAGCCATCTGATACCTCCTCTTAATGTCATCTGGGTTCTGGCTTTGCTATTCCAATGCTATAACGCCTGACCCACCTCTGTCAGTTTATAAGACACTCCAGGATCAAGTCAAGGGAAAAAATCTCCGCTTTCATTTGAAATTCCTTGGCGATGATGGTATAATATCGCCGTCATGAAAAGGGTGTCCTGGGCAGACTCTGCTTCCAGAATTGAGCTCCATGAAAGACAAGATAAAGGTACTTCCACAAAATCTAGTTAACAAGATCGCCGCTGGAGAGGTAGTCGAGCGTCCGGCCTCGGTGGTGAAAGAGCTGGTCGAAAACTCCCTGGATGCGGGAGCAAAGAGCATCTTCATAGAACTGCGGGCCGGCGGTACCAGGCTCATCAAAGTCACCGACGACGGCTGGGGCATGAGCAAAGAGGAACTCCTCCTCTCCTTGGAAAGACACTCCACCTCCAAGATTTCCTCCGTTGAGGATTTGTTCAGAATCAGCACCTTCGGTTTTCGGGGCGAGGCTCTTCCGGCCATCGCCTCGGTATCCTTCTTTGAGATCAAGAGTCGAGATCGAGAGAGCCTCTTTGGACATAAGGTAATAGTCGAAGGCGGGAAGCTTAAATCCATAAAAGAAGAGGGATTACCGATTGGGACTGCAGTGGAGCTAAGAGAGCTCTTCTTCAATATCCCCGCGAGAAGAAAATTCCTCAAGACGGTCTTCACGGAGCTGAAACACTGCATTCTGCTGGTAACAAAATTCGCGCTGGCGAATCACAAAGTCGCCTTCAAGATGACCCACGAGGGTCGGACTATCCACGAGCTCGCCCAAAGGGAGAAACCCGAGAATAGGCTCTTCGACATCTATGGAGAGAGTCTATCGCAGCGAATGATACCGATCCCTGCACCCTCGGACAATTCCAAGCGCGACTTCGAAATCAGAGGTTATCTCGGCAATCCTGAGATCTCCAGAAACAGTCGCAACGATATTCACCTCTTCGTTAACCGTCGTCAGGTCTCCAGCCGGCGGCTGATGCACGCCATCATCTCCGCCTACGGTGGGACCATCGAACGAAATCGTTTCCCGATGGCGGTCATCTTCATCGAGATCGACCCCCAAAAGGTGGATGTCAACGTTCATCCCACGAAAAACGAAGTCCGCTTCCAGGACGAAAACGCCCTTTACGACCAAATCCACCTCCGGTGCAAACAGGCCTTGCAGGAAACAGAGGCGGTGCCCTCCATAGCATTCGAAGGTGTCAAAGAGGCTGATGTTGAGAGCGAGTCCACGCAGATGAGATTCGAGAGACCTGCTGCAAAACCGGTGATTGAACCCATCCAAAGAATATCACGCGAAAAACAGAGCGATCAAGTCCGCAAGGAAGTTGCGCTTAAAGAGTTATACAAGCCGCCGGAGCAGACGCAGAGAGAGGTTGAACGACTCGAGAAGAAAACTCCGAAACCGCAAGAGGTAACCAGTGAACTGGGCACACCGGATATGTGGCAGTTTTCCGGCGTCTATATTCTGGCGCAGGTCAAAGACAAGCTCTTGGTAATCGACCAGCACGCCGCCCACGAAAGAATCCTTTTCGAAGAGGCCCTGGAGAGTTTCAAGAGGGGGGGACAAGTCCGGCAACTCTTATTCCCTCACACCGTAGAATTGACCCTCACCGAATATCAGACATACGAGCAAAATAGCGAGCTTTTGGCTAAGTTAGGTTTCATCTCCGAACCGTTCGGAGGAAAAACCGTCGTTGTAAAGGGACTCCCGGCGCAGCGTGGCAACCCGAATCCTGAGGTTTACTTCAGAGAGATACTGGATGATTTGCAGGAACGTCTCTCCGCTGGCGAGGAGAAAGCCCGGGCTTTGGCCTCCGCATACGCCTGCAAAAGCGCGGTAACTGCCGGCACTCGTTTGACCACAGAGGAGATGAATGCCCTCTTCGATAGACTCTTCGCCTGCCGAGAGCCCCACTTTTGTCCACATGGACGGCCCACGCTTGTGGAGCTGCCCGTAGAGGAGTTCCACAAGAAGTTCAAGAGACTCTGAAGAGACCCCAAGGCTGAGTATCACTTAGCAGTGAAGCCTCCGGGCCGCTCCGAGTCCTGGTGATTTGACACTTGGCAACTCTCTGTGCTCGCAATGTGGTAAGTTCCCTGATAAATCTCCCCAAAAAAACGGTTGACACTCCTGCACAGAAACATATATTGTAAAATGGTTGCTAGCTGAAGTGACGACAGTATTCTCGTTTATCAGGTGAACCCATATCGACGAGGTTCAGATGAAGAAGACCCTCATACCAAAAGCAGCGGGGGTCTTCTGTCCAGGTGGAGATCGATGTTTATGGTGATAAACTTCCTGTAAAAAAACGAAGAAAGGAGAGTGATAAAAACCGATCTGCCTAACTTAAGTAGATTCTGTTCAGTTAACCCCTTTAACGAAAAGGTGTTTATCATGAAACATCTGACTTTTGTTCTCACAGTGGTTTTTGCCGTTGCGGCTTTTTCCTCGGCCTTCTCGGAGATTGTCACCTACGATGATAGCTGGAGTGATGCTGGCTTCAACCTCATAAGCCAGAATCCCTCCGGAGTGGAGGTGGTCTTCTCGATTGAGAAGATGAACATCCAGGATTTGATGGTAGATGGTCAGACCATGAAGGTGGTTGGGATTCCCGGCGTTTTCCTGCCCAATAATGCCGG
>JBHIBM010000279.1:0-3133 GCA_046759085.1 Candidatus Zixiibacteriota bacterium | reverse complement strand
CCCAGCGGTGCGAGAAACGAAACCCGCTAACTCCAAGATCATCCCCCGCAGCCGAGCGTCCATCCCCTGGTGGGAATAGAACTGCTCTTCCAATGCGGGCCTCTTGAATAGTAATCCCATTTTCTTAAAGGTAAACAATTTCCCAAATCGCCTTTTGGGCGGAAGGGAGTGGGGCGTCCCTGTTACCTGTTCCCTGTCTACTGTCTACTGTCTACTATTTGCTGCCTTTCAACAGGAAGGAGGATTCACGACCCTGTTCGTCATGGACGCCCTCGTCCGTGACGTTTATCAGGTATAGGATGAGGGCATCCTATAGCAACAGGGCGGGGTGGCCATGTTCCCTGTCTGCTGTCTACTGTCTTTCACCAGGTGAGCTGCCAGCTACTCTGCTGTGGCACCGTCACCTTCTTGCGCAGCACCGCTCCGGAAGAATGGTAGATGATGAACTCATACTGGGTGTCGTCAGGTGTCAAAACTGCGTTGGGATAAAGGTCCAGATACCAGTATCCTGAGGTGTCGCTGGTAGTGGATTGATGGTATGGCGATATAATGGTCGATTCGTACCGTAACGGCACCTGGTTTATCTTCGCGGAGACGGTTATAGCTGCCAGTCCCTCACCGGCGAGGCCGTATATGCATCCGTATACCCGGCAGAGTTCGGGCTCGGGTGGCTCCCCGGGATCGAATGTCGTTGCCCAGACGGTATCATTGACGCTTCCGGCGACGATGACGGTATCGGGCAGCGGAGCAAACACCTGCCCTGCTTTCCAGGACCAGAGCTTGTAAGTGCCGGGGTCGAGTGAGAATATCGCTTTTCCCTCTGAATCGGTGTAGCCTCGGGCCGCGGTGGCATTCTCGGAGTCGTTCATAACCCGTATGAAGGCCGCCTGTATTGCAGTGGTGTCCTCGATGGTGAAGGCGTATAACGAGCAGGCGTGCGCGCCACCACCGCTTATGCTAATCACCTCGTGATATATCAAGCCCACGGTGTCGCGGACAATTGCAAGCATGCCTGCCTCTCGCTCGATGCTGTCGGAGGTGACCTCGGCGATTTCGGATATGCTGCCGGAGGAGATCAGAGCACTGTCACCTTTGGCGAAGAGACCTCCTTCGACCACCTGATAATTGCCGGAGAAGCCGGGATAGCCTGCGCCCCGGAAACAGACCCGGTCGAGGGTATACTGTCCAACATCACCGCCGGGGTTTGAGGCTTTAACCCGATATTCAAAATATCCCAGGCGCAACTTTCGGATGGCGTTATCAGAGCCTTTCCAGGTGACGGAATCAAACAGGCTCTCTCGGTAGAAACGCAGAATCAGAATGCTATCCGGATCGGCGAGATTGCCGGTGACGCCATTGCTGAGAGTGGTGAAGTTGATCCTGACGGTGTCGGCGGGAGAGTTCCCGTTGCCGTAAATACCGTAGTATTCGGCGCTGCTCACTTTGTGAAGAAGCAATGCCAAACAGATAGTCAGGGTGGCCAACAAGAGCTTCGAGGTGAAGCTCTCTTTGTGGGCGAAAACTGACCTCTTCATTGTCAATCCCCTATCGCAAATCAAAAAGGTTAGCTTCTGTCTTCGGGAATGGAGTTATCGTAGAATTAGCTACGGCAAGTCCGGGGAGCGCAGATAACCGATTTTTCGGACGAAGCGATTGAGGAGGCGGTATGCCTCCATCTGATAGCTGTTAGCTAAGACACTCCACGATTCGGCTAAAGCTCCGGCGGTGCTGTTGCGGGGTGAGAGCGAAGCGGCCTCCCCCGCCTTGATACGACAGAGTATCGCCACCGCCAGATAGGTCTCCGCGGTCACCAGCGCCTGGTCGGTAGAATCGCCGTATTGTTCGTCGATGTATTTGGCCACCTTGTCGGCGGCTTCGGTGATGGCGTTGGCAATTACATCATCGTTCGAAAACCCGTATTCCACGGAGTAATCCACTAAAACCCATTGCCCTTCCTCGATGACGCCGCTCGGCTCCCTGGTGATCAGAGCGGTGGTGTAATTGATCTTGTAATCCTGATCCCTTTGGTAGATCCGGTAGTATAGATACCACACCGTCACCGTCGCGCCTCCGGGAATCGAACCAGTCGTGATTCGCTTGATAGTCCCGTCATCGTAGTCAACGGTGTAATCGACATTCTCCTGGTAGATGGTGTTCATGGAGCTGTTGTCGGCCACCACCACGCTGTCATACACCAGCTCCTGATCCGGAAGGGAGATCTGTTCTAGGAGTCCGAAGCTCCCCTCAAACTGCACCGGCTCGTTTATCTCTTTGGACTTCACCTTCTCGGAGGCCGGCAGCAGGTTTCCCATTTTCAACCGGCAACTCTTCCCGCTTACGAGGTGTAAAGGCTCATTCTCTATGTCTTCAGAGCCGAGGTGGTGTTCTATAAGATGTTTTTTCACCAATTCGATATTTGTGAAGGCCATAGCCAGACCTCTCTTGAATCTTCGTTATTGCTCAAAAAGGGTAGCAGGTTGTACAGAGCTAGCTCATCTCGACTACCCACAGGTCCACCAATCCAGTTTTGGAGGGGTCATCTTTGGCGATCCTGAACCCGGTTGAGTTTTCGGAGCCCACCTGGAAGCAGCGGACCTCGTTTTTGGGGAGGATGATGACCTTGGGGGTGGTGATTGTATCCGGAAGCGGGTTCCCCTTGTAATCGAAAAGATCGCTGAAGGTCACCTCCTGGTTTAAGCCTCCCAGGAAGGCTCGACCCAGGAGGACCCTCTTGGCGCCGGAAGCCGATTCAGTGAAGACGATCGAAGCCTCCACACTGAAGTAGTCCCCCCAAACTCTGAAATTTTTCACCAGCCAGCTTCTGTGTCCACGAAGGTAATCTAAGGTGATATTCATCTCAAACCTCGAAATTCTCTTGGGCCGGAATGTCCACGCACTTCTCCGTTCATAGATACCTGCTCAACCGTCAACGACGTTGAGGTAGTCGGCATCGGAGATGGCGGTGATCTGACTTCCCACCGGCGCCACGTTGAAGGGGGTGGCGGTCTTGGCCCGCACCCAGTATTTGGTCTCCCCATTGACGCTCTTGATCTGCCAGTCCGAAGGACAGGAGTATAAGTCCTCCCACAGATAGACGATGAAGTTGACGGTGAAGTGATAGTCGCCGGAGTAA